>NZ_JBQCTZ010000192.1:0-6531 GCF_051963715.1 Neisseria sp. P0001.S005
GAAAACAAAAGTTTTCAGACGGCATCTAGCTTTATAATCCGATACAAGTTATCATTTCGATTTACTTTATTTCCGACCACGGAGAAACCCTATGTTACGTTTGACCGCTTTAGCCGTATGCTGCGCCCTTGCTTTGGGTGCGTGTTCACCGAAAGATTCTGCTTCCAATCAGGCGCAAACTGCTTCCGCTTCTGCCGCACAAACCGAAGGCGCAGGCCTGACGGTGAAAACCGCACGCGGCGATGCGAAAGTGCCGCAAAATCCGGAGCGTATCGCCGTTTACGATTTGGGCATGCTCGATACTTTAAACAAATTGGGCGTGAAAACCGGTTTGTCCATCGACAAAAACCGCCTACCCTACTTGGACGAATATTTCAAAACGACCAAACCTGCCGGCACGCTGTTTGAGCCTGACTACGAAGCCTTAAACGCTTACAAACCGCAGCTTATCATCATCGGCAGCCGTGCAGCCAAAGCATTTGACAAGTTGAACGAGATTGCCCCGACCATCGAAATGACCGCCGAAACCGCCAATCTGAAAGAAAGCTCAAAAGAGCGCATCGACGCGCTGGCGCAAATCTTCGGCAAACAGGCCGAAGCGGACAAGCTGAAAGCGGAAATCGATGCTTCGTTTGAAGCGGCGAAAACTGCTGCGCAAGGCAAAGGCAAGGGTTTGGTGGTATTGGTCAACGGCGGTAAAATGTCGGCTTTCGGCCCTTCCTCACGTTTGGGCGGTTGGTTGCATAAAGACATCGGCGTTCCCGCTGTTGATGAATCGATTAAAGAAGGCAGCCACGGCCAGCCTATCAGCTTTGAATACCTGAAAGAGAAAAACCCTGATTGGCTGTTTGTTTTGGACCGCGGCGCGGCCATCGGCGAAGAAGGTCAGGCTGCGAAAGATGTGTTGAACAATCCACTGGTTGCCGAAACAACCGCATGGAAAAAAGGCCAAGTCGTGTACCTCGTGCCGGAAACCTACCTGGCGGCCGGCGGCGCACAAGAATTGCTGAATGCTTCCAAACAGGTCAGCGATGCGTTTAATGCGGCCAAGTAATTCAGCGCGGGCATAGCCGCCCGCTTCTTTCAGACGGCCTGAAAGGTTTGATGATGCACAGGATCAAGCTGCTTGACCTGAAGTCATTGGATTTAGGCCGTCTGAAAATACATGGTGCAAATGGACAATTTTTGCCTGTTTGCATCTGTTTTTATGATGGGCAAACCTGCCCTTTTTTGCCAAATACCTTAACCCTTCTTTCAGACGGCCTTATTTTTTTCCGAACCATTTTATGTTTCACAAACCTTCATTTTTAAATGCGGTCAACGGCGTGGCGCTGCTGATATTGTTTGCCGTCAGCCTGTCAGTCGGCGTGGCCGAATTCAAATGGTCCGCCCTGTTTTCGCTATCCGACAGCCAGCAGGTCATGTTCATCAGCCGCCTGCCGCGCACGTTTGCGATTGTGCTGACGGGTGCATCGATGGCGGTGGCCGGCATGATTATGCAGATTTTGATGCGCAACCGTTTTGTCGAACCGTCGATGGTGGGCGCAAGCCAAAGCGCAGCTTTGGGTTTGCTTCTGATGACCCTGCTGCTTCCGGCCGCGTCGCTGCTGGCAAAAATGTCGGTGGCCGCCGTTGCCGCGCTGATCGGGATGTTGGTCTTTATGTTGCTGATTCGCCGCCTGCCGCCGACCGCGCAACTGATGGTGCCTTTGGTCGGGATTATTTTCGGCGGGGTGATTGAGGCAGTGGCCACCTTTATCGCGTATGAAAACGAAATGCTGCAAATGCTCGGCGTGTGGCAACAGGGCGATTTTTCCGGCGTGTTGCTCGGGCGGTATGAGCTGTTGTGGGCAACGGGGATTTTGGCTTTGTTTGCCTATTTGATTGCCGACCAGCTGACGATTTTGGGTTTGGGCGAAACGGTGAGCGTGAACTTGGGGCTGAACCGGACGGCGATTCTGTGGTCGGGGTTGATTATTGTGGCGCTGATTACGTCTTTGGTGGTTGTGACTGTCGGCAATATCCCGTTTATCGGCCTAGTCGTGCCGAACATCATCAGCCGCCTGATGGGCGACAAGCTGCGCCAGAGCCTGCCTGCGGTGGCCTTGCTGGGCGCGTCTTTGGTGTTGCTGTGCGATATTGTCGGACGCGTGATTGTGTTTCCGTTTGAAATTCCGGTCTCTACGGTTTTTGGCGTGATGGGGACGGTTTTGTTTTTGTGGCTTTTATTAAGGAAACCTGCTCATGCCGTCTGAAAAAAATATCGGTTTTATGGCAGGAAGCAGTCGTCCGTTGTGGGTCGCCTTTGCGCTGTTGCTGGTTTCCTGCGTCCTGTTTATGACGCTCAACGTCAAAGGCGATTGGGACTTTGTCTTGCACCTGCGCCTGACCAAACTTGCCGCGCTGCTGATGGTCGCCTATGCGGTCGGCGTGTCCACGCAACTCTTCCAAACGCTGACCAACAATCCGATTCTGACCCCTTCGATTTTGGGTTTCGATTCGCTGTATGTGTTTTTGCAGACCTTGCTGGTGTTTACGCTCGGCGGCGTGGGCTATGCTTCCCTGCCGTTGACGGGCAAATTCGGCTTTGAACTGGTCGTCATGATGGGCGGCTCGTTGCTGCTGTTCTACACACTCATCAAACAGGGCGGACGCGATTTGTCGCGCATGATTTTAATCGGCGTGATTTTCGGGATTTTGTTCCGCAGCCTGTCATCGCTGCTTTCGCGCATGATTGACCCCGAAGAATTTACCGCCGCACAGGCGAATATGTTTGCCACCTTCAATACCGTCCACTCGGAATTGTTGGGCATCGGCGCAGTCGTGTTGCTCGTCAGCGCCGCCGTGATCTGGCGAGAACGCCACCGCCTCGATGTTTACCTGCTCGGCCGCAATCAGGCCATCAATTTGGGCATCAACTACACACGCAATACCTTATGGCTGCTGTTGTGGATCGCTGCATTGGTTGCAACTGCGACTGCCGTTGTCGGCCCGGTGAGCTTTTTCGGCCTGCTGGTTGCCGCGCTGGCCAACCATTTTTCTCCGTCGGTCAAACATTCCGTCCGCCTGCCCATGACTTTTTGTGTCGGAGGTATCCTATTGGTCGGCGGGCAAACCATCTTCGAACACTTCCTCGGCATGCAGGCCGTATTGAGCGTGGTCGTCGAGTTTGCAGGCGGATTGGTATTTTTATATTTGGTGTTGAAAAAGAAATAAATTAAACGAGCCCAAACAGCTTCAGGCCGTCTGAAGCCCGTGTTAAAAAATATTTAACTATTGAAATGAAACTAAATTTCTGACATGTACTCATAGTAAACATCACTAAATTTACTAAAATTACAAAAAATGAGTACGACATTAAAATACCGTCCCGACTTGGACGGCATCCGGGCTTTGGCCGTCTTGGCCGTTATTATTTTCCACATCAACGCCGCTTGGCTGCCCGGTGGTTTTCTCGGTGTGGATATGTTTTTCGTTTTGTCCGGCTATCTGATCACCACCATCATCAGCCGCGAAATGCAAAACGGCAGTTTTTCGTTTTTAGAATTCTACAAACGCCGCGCGAAGCGCATTTTGCCTGTTTTTTCCTGCGTATTGCTGTGTACGAGCTTGGCCGCCGCAATCTTTTTCTTGTCGTTTGACCTGCGCCAATACGTCAAATCCGCAGTGTTTGCGTTGCTATTTTCGGCCAACCTGTTTTTTGCACGGCGCGGCGGTTATTTCGATGCCGATGCGGCGGAAAAACCTTTGCAGCACATTTGGTCTTTATCGCTGGAAGAGCAGTTTTACTTTGTTTTTCCAGTTTTGCTGACTGCTTTTTTCCGATTCAGCAAAGGGCGCAACATCCGCCAATTCATCCTTTTGCTGATTGTATTGAGCCTGTTGTCCGTCTTTTTGCCCACCTTCGGCATGGATCCTTATTTCCTGCCTTATGTGCGCGCATATGAGCTGCTGATCGGCGCACTTTTTGCCTTTATTCCGCCCTCCCAAACCAACGACCGTTTCAGCACGCCTCTGGTCGGCTGGGCGATGATGGCGGTGATTGCCGCCATGCTGCTGCTTCCTTACGGCGTGTTGCCCGGCGAAGGCAATATTGAACGGCTGCTGTGCTGTACGGCGGTTGGTGGCTTGATTTACTCGGGCAAAACCCTGCAAACGCAAAACGGCTTCAATACCGCCAAACTGTTGAGCCTCAAGCCCGTTGTGTTTATCGGTTTGATTTCCTATTCGCTGTATCTGTGGCATTGGGTGGTCTTGGCCGTCATGCGCTATGTTTACATGGACAACGCTTTGCCGATGTCCGCGATTGTATTGGCCGTCGTACTGATGTCCGGCTTGTCCGTTTTGTCCTATTACTTCGTCGAAACACCGGCGCGACGGATAAAGAATTTCACCACCAAGAAATTCATCGGGGTAATCGCCGCCTATTTCGCCCTGCTGATTCCTGCCGCCGGCTACCTGCTGACTGCCAGACCGGCCGCATACGAGGCAAACCTATATACGGTTGACGAAAGTAACATCTGCGCGGATACCTTAACCAAAACCGACTGCGCGGTTGGCGCAGAAAACCAAAGCAGCAAAGTCCTGCTGATGGGCGACTCCCACGCCGCCCACCTGACGCCCTTTATCGATATGGTGGGCAAACAGGAAGGCTTTGCCGCCGATGTTATTTCGTCCAACAGCTGCGGCGTTGCCTTCGGCTTCCTTCTGCCGCAAAGCGACCGACGTGCCAACCGCTGCAACCCTTACAACCGCTTTATCGCACAAAAGGTCGAAAACTATCCGGTGGTCTTTATCTCACAACGTTGGTTCCTGCATACCGACAAGCCCGGTTTTACGGAGCATTTCGGCAAAATGCTCGACACCCTGATTCAACAGGGCAAGCAGGTTTACGTCTTTGCCGACACGCCGATGAACGCGCAACTGCCCCTGCGCCATTACTACCTGAAACAGCGCCTCGGCATCGACATGCAATACGTTTCCGAGCATAAAAAAGCGGAAATTGCCCGCTCCGCCGAAGCGGACAAAACCATAGAAAACATCGTCAAACAGCGGCCTGCCGTGCATTGGGTCAACATCATGGGTCCGATTCCGGCAGACAAAACCATAGACGGCCTACCGATATATTTTGACACCAACCACCTCAACACCCACGGTGTGACAAAACTGGCGGAAAAATTTATACAGGACAAAAAAATACTCCTAAAATAACACCGCAGTTTCAGCCCGAAACCTTTGCCGTAATACTGAATGCAAATGCCGCTCAAAGCGCAGTAAACAGTATGCCGCAAAGGTTTCAGGCCGTCTGAAACCTTCAGACGGCCTAAGCAAACCCATAAAGGACAACCCTCATGACACAAGAACGCCTTCCTTCATTCTTCGATGACGCCCCGACCATTACCGTCCAAGACGCATTGGCCGACTTCCTCGGCGCGGCCGAAAACGGCATCCTCACTTACCGCTACGCCGATGCCGTGCGCCTGTGCGGCCATTCCTGCCCGACCGTCGCCGGCGCCTACCTGATGGTGGTCAAAGGCCTGAAAGCCCTTTACGGCGAAGAGCTGCCGCAACGCGGCGACATCGAAGCCTTTATGCAGGGCGAGCGTGACGAAGGCACGACCGGCGTTACCGCTTCCGTCGTCCAACTCCTTACCGGCGCGGCACCTGAAACCGGCTTTGGCGGCGTAGGCCCAGCCGGACGCTTTGCCCGCCGCCATCTATTGTCATTTGGTACAGGCGAAATCAACGGCACACTCGCGCTCCGCCGCCGCGACACCGGCAAAACCGTTGCCGTCAGCCTCAACGCCGCGCTCCAACCCTTTGCGCCGCAAATGCGCGACATCATGCCCAAAGCCGTCAGCGGCAGCGCAAGTGCTGACGAACTCAAACAATTCGGCGAGCTTTGGCAAGAACGCGTTCGCGCCTTCCTGATTGACCAAGCCGACAATCCCGAATTTGTTACCGTCAGCGAAATCTAAAAACACCATACAGGAATAAAATTCAGACGGCCTCATGCTGAAAGGCCGTCTGAAACCCTAACTTCCCATTTTCGGACCCGCCTATGATTACCATCCGCAACGTCAGCCACACCATCGGCAGCAACCCCATCCTCAACGACGTCAGCCTCGACATCCCCGAAGGCGGCATTACCGCGCTAATCGGCCCGAACGGCGCAGGCAAGTCTACCCTCCTCTCCTTTATGGCGCGCCTGCAGCCCTTGGTACACGGCGACATCAGCTACGCAGGCAAAGACATCAAAACCACCCCCACCGCCGAACTCGCCCGCACGCTTTCCATCCTCACCCAAGAAAACAGCATCATGAGCCGCATTACTGTGCGCGACCTGCTCATGTTCGGCCGCTATCCCTACCACCAAGGCAGGCCGTCTGAAAACGACAAAACCATTGTCGAAGAAGCGCTTGCCGAGTTCCACCTGCAAGACTTCGCCGACCGCTACCTGACCGAGCTTTCCGGCGGCCAACGCCAACGCGCCATGATTGCCATGGTATTCTGCCAGCGCACCGACTACGT
>NZ_JBQCTZ010000193.1:0-6442 GCF_051963715.1 Neisseria sp. P0001.S005
GCGATAGCGGTAGCGTTCGTAGGCGTTGAGCCAGCGTTCGGAAAAATGGAGGCGTTCGGATTGGGCAGGCATGTTGTAAGACGTATGGGTATGTGGGGATGTAAATTATAACTGATTGGTAAAGCAGATGAAATTTGAACTGTTCCCCAATGGTTTGAACTATTGCAGAATTTCTCTATCGCAAGCGGATATAATAGCGGCTTTGAATCAGACAGGCGGTGAAGAAATGGCGACGGTTTTAAGCGCAGGCGTGGACGAAGCAGGGCGCGGCCCTTTGGTCGGCAGCGTATTTGCGGCGGCGGTGATTTTGCCGGAACATTTTGATTTGCCGGGTTTGACCGACTCAAAAAAACTGAGCGAAAAAAAGCGCGATATGTTGGCGCAGATGATTAAGGAACAGGCGGTTGCGTGGAGCATTGCTTTTGCCGACCCCGACGAAATCCTGCAACTGAACATCCTGCACGCAACCATGGCCGCGATGAAGCGCGCAGTCGAGGGGCTATCGGTCGCTCCCGATAAAGTATGGATAGACGGCAACCGCGTGCCGAAAGATTTGAATGTCCCTGCCGAAGCCGTGGTCAAAGGCGACAGCAAAATTATTGAAATCTCTGCTGCTTCGGTTTTGGCCAAAACTGCGCGTGATGCAGAAATGTATGAATTGGCGAAACGCTATCCGCAATACGGGTTTGACCGCCACAAAGGCTACGGCACGGCGCAACATTTGGCCGCGTTGAAACAATACGGCGTATTGCCGGAACACCGCCGCGATTTCGCACCGGTCAAAACCTTATTGGCACAAGGCAATCTGTTTGAAGAATGAAAGCATATCAAAAGGCCGTCTGAAAGATTTCAGACGGCCTTATTTTTGGACAAGTATTATTTCAACGCAGCCAAACACTCTTTAATCAACTCAGGGCCGCGATAAATCAAACCGCTGTACACTTGAACCGCACTGGCACCCAAGCGGATTTTTTCTGCCGCGTCCGCGCCGTTCATGATGCCGCCGACGCCGATAATCGGCAGCTTGCCGTCAATGCGTTCCGCCAAAAGTTTCAACACCTGATTGCTTTTCTCGCGCACGGGCAAACCGCTCAAGCCGCCTTGTTCGCCTGCGAGCGGATGGCTGCCCAAGCTTGATTTGTCGATGGTCGTGTTGGTGGCGATGATGCCGTCCATTTCCACGGATTTAACCACATGGGCGATGTCGTCAATTTGCGCTTCGTCCAAATCAGGCGCGATTTTGACCGCCAGCGGTACATATTTGCCATGCGCGGCCGCCAGTTGCGCCTGTTTGTTTTTCAAGGCTTCCAACAATGCGCTCAACTCGTCGCCGCCTTGCAAGGCGCGCAGGTTTTTCGTATTGGGGGAGGAAATGTTGACCGTGATGTAGCTCGCGTGGGCGTAGGCTTTTTCCAAGCAAATCAGATAATCGTCGGCCGCGTTTTCAATCGGCGTAACGGCATTTTTACCGATGTTGATGCCCAAAATGCCTTTAAAGCGGCTGTTTTCAATGTTGCGGATCATCGCGTCAATGCCGTGGTTGTTGAAACCCATGCGGTTGATGATGCCTTGGTGTTCGGGAACGCGGAAAAGGCGCGGCTGCGGATTGCCCGGCTGCGGCTTGGGCGTGACCGTGCCGATTTCGATAAAGCCGAAACCCAAAGCGGCAAACGCATCGATACACTCGCCGTTTTTGTCCAAACCTGCCGCCAAACCGACCGGATTGGGCAGCTGCAAGCCCATCAGCTCGGTTGGTCGGGTGTGGCTGTCCACTTTGGGCAGCAGGCCGAGTTTTTCGATAGAACGCAAACTGTTGAGCGTGAAATGATGGGCCTTTTCTGCATCGAAGCGAAACAGGATGGGACGGACGAGTGAATACATGGCGGCGGCTTTCTGAACGGTTGATGAATTTGGCGTTATTTTACCTGAAACCGTCAAACTGCCACAAACGTCTGTATCGATATGATTTTATTGTTTGGCGTCAAATGAAAATAAATAGGGTTTTTGCGTGTAATCGGATAGTTCATTAAAATGGTAAAAGAGAGGCTTTTCAGACGGCCTGATGGATGTATAGTCAATTAAAATCAAAATAGGACAGTAGTGCATCGTCAAATCGGGCGTAATCAGACAATACGGTTCGCAGATACCGCTTAATATTCGCCCACACCTTCTCAATCGGGTTGAGCTCAGGTGAATCAGGTGCAAGAGGCAATACCTTATGTCCCAATTTTTCCGCCATTTCCCGTAAGACACTCATACGGTGAAATCGTGCATTATCTAAAATAATCACCGATTTTTGAGTCAATGCGGGCAGTAGGCATTGCTGAAACCACGCTTCAAAAAAGACTCCGGTCATCGTATTTTGACAAACCATCGGAGCAATCAGCCGGTTGCCGACTTGTGCGGATACCAGAGATAAGCGTCGGTATCTTTTTCCACTTATCTGCGCTTTCACTATTTGCCCTTTCAGGCTGCGGGCATAGGGACGGAACAGGTAGCGGTCAAATCCTGTTTCATCCAAATAAACACGTTGGTAGTCGGAAAATCCGGCCGGCTGTGTCAAATAATGCGTTACTGTGGCCGGGTCTTGTTCTTTGTAAGTGGCGGTCTTTTTTTGCGCGTCATCCCCATCTGTTTGAGTGCATAGCAAACGGCGGCTGGCGTACAATCAAAATGTTTGGCGATTTCATGCAGATAGGGCATCCTGGTGTTGCCCAATATATTGGGCCGGTTTTTGCCTATCCAATTTGACGGCGTTTAGACCGGTAACTTGATGTTTTAGGCTGCCTGTTTGTTTTTTAAGGCGAATCCACAGGGAAAGCGTGTTTCTTGACAAGTTAAACGTTACTGCGGTTTGGCTGATGTTTTTGCATTGTTCGTAATAGTTTAAGGCTTTGTTTCTTAAGTCCGCAGAGTATGCCATGGTTAGACCTTCAAAGTTAAGTATTGTACTATTTTGTTTTTAATTGACTATATTTGATAATCCAGTATAGCGCTTAGATAATTGAGGAAGGCATATAAATGAGCCGGATAAATATTGTTAATATTTATCCGGCTCATATAAAAGGACTACGGTAAGATATATTACTTGAAGATTACCAAGAATATTTTATGCCGATTGAGCCTTTGTATCCTTGATGTTTCGTTCCACTTAAAGATTGTTCATACCGTGCATCTGCATAAATATGGGTATTGGAACTGGTTGCAAATTGTGCTCCCAAACCAACTTCACCCCAAGTTTTTGCTAATTTTTCAGTAACATTATCCTCGCCAATGTTACTGGCCGAAGTATTTCTGAAGTTATGCCACACATTAGTGGTGAAATACAAGGTTCGAACTTTTTCATGATCGGTTAAATTATTATAAGCAAAGCGTACACCAATGCGGCTGCGTAAATTATGTTGCTTATCTTGATGCACAGAGCGCATATCATCAGTGAAGCTGTTTAAGCCGAGGTATTGATAGATTAATTGTGCTTGCGGCTCAATAATCCAACTGTCGCCATTATTCGTTTTCTCTTTACTCAATACAAACGGACGACCTACCTCACCCGATAAAGCCACACCCAAACCATGGTTTTTTGCTTTCGAATCTAGGGAGTTATATTTATTTTGCATCCAAGAAAGTTGGCCTACAAAGTCTATATAGCTACCATCTTCAGAATACCGTGTGTGAGTCACACCGACATGGAGGTTTTCGGTTTTAGCTTTACCTGTATATTTGTCATCAAGGACGACACCATTCTCGGCACGATATTCATCATAAAATTTCGAATTAGCATGTGTGTAACCAACATAACCACCAGTTAAACGTTTGCCGCCATTTTCGCTAGAAGAAATATCAAAGTCGTGGCCAAACTGGAAGCCTGCAAGGTTAGCGCTAAGATTCAAACGCTTTTTACCATCCAAAGCAATGTGTTTGCCAATAATACGTCCCCAAATTTGGTTGTTCGCTTGAGATTTTTCCCAAGAAAGGGCCTGATTTTCACCACGGCGTTGGTGCAATGTACCAACCGTTTCGTAGCCAACTTCTAAGTTCAAGTTTGGAATAAGCGTATAAGCAGGAACAGAAGCTGTGTAAATGGCATCCTTATTCGTGGAAACTACCGTCCAAAAATATTCGGTTGTATTTCCTACTTTTTTGGAAGCCAATTGCAGTTCACCCGCACCTGTAGTTTTGGCAATACCGGTAAAGTTCTTTAAATTACTTTCCCCTTGTACTCGAACTACTGCCGTACTGTTTTTGGCTAAATCAGCCGCAATAGAGCCGATAGTGCCATCAATCATATTTTCTGTGCCGTCCGCTTTCAAACTGACAACTTTTGTTGTCCCTTCGGCATTACCGGTGATTTCCAATAAGTCAGATTTACCGTTATTGGCATCATTACTATCCCAATGAGTATTCACTTTAAGAACACCGTTATTCGCTGTGTAGTTGCCTTCCACAGTGAGTTTGTCTTCGTAAGAGCCATTGGCAAGGGTGATTTCACCGTTGTTACTGGTTAATGTGCCTTCAGTACCATCTTGTTTAACCAGTTTAACTTTATAGTCTGTTTTAGTTGAACCGTTCGGAATATTTTTAGACGCATCTAATACCCCCTTATCCAAGGTTAAGGCATTGATGGTAGAGCGTTGTTCATCACCTTTTTGTTTCAATTCCCAAACAGCTTGGTTGTTCACATGCACATCTAATTTAGAATGCACATTGCCTTTAGATTGTTGTTGCATCAAACCAATGGCTTTTGCTTGATCAGACAAGGTAAATGTCAAATCAGCCCCTTTGGTTACTGCCACTTTAGTTTCGGCAAGCCAGCCATTTTCTGCGGCTTTGGCTTCACTGTCTTTGCCTTTCAACGCGAATTTTGCATTTTCAGCAACGAATTCACCATTATTAAACCAACTTGCGACTTTATTTCCTGCGAAGGTTACTGCAAAACTACTTTCTTTTCTCGCATCAGCAACAATCAATGAAGCATCATCAGATGTTGTGGTGATTTTTGTATTGTTTAAACGAACTTCTTGATCTTTATTAGGCTCATTTCTGGATACATTGTCGCTAATAAAAAAGGCACTTACTTTAGTTGCGTAATCCTGAGTATCGAAAACAACAGCTGAATTGCCGGATTTGATTTCACCGCTGCTGGTATCTGAATCGGCAATTAAGCGGGATTTGGTGCCAAATAAGCGCACGGTTGCGGAATCTTTTGTTTCCTCTGTATTCAGCACCATTCTGCCGGTGGAATTGACAACAGCACCTTTATAGTCAGCCGGTTTTTCAGTGTTTGGTAGTTCCGGTTTACCAATTTTTAATGCGGCAGAAAATTTTCCATTTGCTTTCACTGTGATGTCAGAGTCTTTTAAGTTCGCTTCTGCACCATCGCCACTGACGTAAAGCCCGACTAAATAATCCCCGATTTTATCGGTGGTTTTATCTTCCACATTAATGGTCAGTTTTTTCTCAGAATTGAAAACCGGTTTGGCACCATCCTTACGGTAAACTTTCACCCCGGATAATTGGTGACCAAATGGTGCAGTTGCGCCACCAAAGTTTTTTGTACTTTTCACTGTGTTTTCTGTGTTTTTAACAGTGATATTAGCATCATCATGCAAAGTTAAGCTGGCGGTATCAGAAGCGTTACCACCGGCATAATCATATCCTACCGCAATACCGTAAGCCGCATTTGAATCTGATGCTAATCCTGAATTTCCTTCGCTGGCTAACGTAACATTAATGTTAGTTTTACCTTTGATTTCTACCTGATTATTCGCACGAACAATAAGCCCTTTTGGACGAGCAAATTGTTCTCCGCTATTAGGTGCTAGTGTAGCTTTGTAATCTCCATCAATGTTTTGATTTGGTTCTTTCCAAAATTCTCCTGAACCCTCTGTTCCCACAGTAGGTGAAGTGTCGTCCGCTGCAGCAACGGCCAATGCAGGAATAGAAAAACAAGAAGCTATCAGAGTATGCAGCAAGGTTTTCCTAAATATTTCTTTTTTATAAGTCAACATATAAATTTTCCTTTTATTTATGATTTTAAAATCACGATAAGACCCAATTCAAAAATGGAAGCTGCCTTAGTCCTTAGTATAGCATAATATATTGTTTTTCCATATAACTCTTCTGCTATCACATAAGCCGAGACCTTTGCAAAAAAGTCTTTCCCCCAACAGCCGAAACCTAAACACAGGTTTTCGGCTGCTTTTGTTTCAAATATCCACTGATTCTATTCAAATACCCCCTTAATCCTCCTTGGATACCTGATAATCAGGCATCCGGCCGCCTTTTAGGCAGCAACAGGCACACTTAGCCTGTTAGCCGCTTTCAACAGGTTTAAACACATCGCCTTCAGATGGCTTTGCGCGCTTACTTTGAGCAGACCAAAATAGGCTGCCCGGGCGTAGCGGAATTTACGGTGCAGCGTACCGAAGCTTTGTTCGACCAC
>NZ_JBQCTZ010000194.1:0-6370 GCF_051963715.1 Neisseria sp. P0001.S005
CAAACCGATGGCAGATTCGGCAGCGGCAACGGTCAATACGAAGAATACGAAAATTTGTCCGGCAGTATCGCCCAAATGTTGCGAGAAGGCGATAAAGTTGAAGTTCACCGCCAAAAGCATCAGCTCGATGGACATCAGCAATACCAGCACGTTTTTACGGTTCATAAAGATACCCATTGCACTGATACCGAACAGGAGCGCACCCAATACCAGATAATGCGTCAAAGTAATCATGCTTTGCCCTCCCCTTCCGGCTTAAGGTCGTCTGAAACTTCGCTTTCTTCGGCAGATTCGACTTGCGGTTTGACCACTTCCATTTTCACCAGACGCATACGGCCTTGGTCGGCGCGTACTTTAACTTGGTCGGCAGGATCCATACGTTTCGGATTAACCGTTTTACGGTGAACCAGCGCAATCGCGGCTACCATACCCAACAGCAGCAATACCGCCGCCAATTCAAACGGCAACAGATAGTCGGTATAAATACGGCTGCCCAAATCGCGGATATTGTTGTAATCGGCCGGAATGTCTTTCATTAGACCAAATGCGGCAAGGTCGGTTTTCGGGTTAACCAAAATCAGGATCAGGGCAACCGCCAACAATGTGCCGACCACGCCGGCAACCGGCGCATGACGCCAGAAACCGGCGCGCATTTCTTCAATGTCGATGTTCAACATCATCACGACGAACAGGAACAACACCATCACGGCGCCGACGTAAACCACCACCAGCGTAACGCCCAAAAACTCAGCCTGCATCAGCATCCAAAGCATCGCGCTCACGCAGAAGGTCAGCACCAGATGCAAAGCGGCGTGAACAGGGTTTTTAGCGGTAACGGTACGAACCGCACCGTACAAAACGATGGCGGCAAGGATATAGAACAGAATCGCGGAAAAAGTCATTCGTCTGCTCCTTAACGATACGGCGCGTCAGCGGCTTTGCGTTTGGCGATTTCAGCTTCGTATTTGTCGCCAATGGCCAAAAGAATCGGCTTGGTCATGTGCAAGTCGCCTTTTTTCTCGCCGTGGTATTCAAAAATATGGGTTTCCACAATTGCATCGGTCGGGCAGGCCTCTTCGCAGAAACCGCAGAAGATGCACTTGGTCAGGTCGATGTCGTAACGCTTGGTGCGGCGGGTGCCGTCTTCGCGCTCTTCCGATTCGATGTTAATCGCCATTGCCGGACAAACTGCCTCGCACAATTTACACGCGATACAGCGCTCTTCGCCGTTCGGATAACGGCGTTGCGCGTGCAGGCCACGGAAACGCACGGATTGCGGCGTTTTCTCTTCGGGGAAATAAATTGTGTCTTTGCGAGCAAAAAAGTTTTTGAGCGTTACGCCCAAGCCTTTTACCAACTCGCCCAAAAGAAAGGTTTTTACTAGGTTTGCCATGCTGTATTCCTTTACATGGTTTTTATTTTCAGACGACCTGCTATTTGCAAGTCATCCTTTATTTGAATTCGATTAAAACATATCCCTGCTTACGGTATTCGGCAGGTGTATTTTTCGCCGTTTTGGCGCATAACCGTTCTCCGCATTTGACAATATCCGCCTGACTGAATAATTCCAGATTTTCCACGCTGGCTTTTTTCTCACGGACAACCTGTCCGTAATACCAACCCTGCCATAGGGAAACACCGATAACGCAGACCAATGCAGCAACGGCAAGGTACCCGATTTTCAACAATACCGAACGGCTGGCGGCATCCAAACGATTTTGGGCGACGGCGGAAAAACCTGCAAAATCTTCCATATGCTTTTTCACATCATCAATTTCTGCCCTCAAATCATCCAATCCTTCCTGACTGCCTTTCTTGATATTGCGCCGCAAGTCACCCGACACGGCAGCCATCTGATTAGAAACCTCATCGGCAACCAACCGATTGACTTCCGACAGCCCCTCTTCCAACCTTCTGATACCCTGCGCCTGCAATGACAAGGCTTCGGCACTCTGCTTCTGAAGCTCCTGATGCAACGCTGAAATATTGATAATTAATTGCTGCAATTGCCGTTCGTCCATCACTTTTCCGAATGTTCCGAATAACTTTGTTATCTTTTCTGTATCGACAGGCCGTCTGAAACCTTAAACCCGTCAGCCTATGCTCATACCGCGCGAGTGGCTCTGCGCCATCCTTTCCATTTCGCGCTGTCTTGCCTCTTCTTCAAACTCCCGCTCTGTCCGCTGCGCCGTCATGGCGGATTCCCTCTGTATCTGCCGTACATCGTCCCTACCCATAAAATCCGACAGGGCGGTTTGGTCGCCCGATTTTAGGCGGGCTAACAGATTGTTAGTCTCTTGCAATAGATCAAAATTTTTATTAGACGCATTTTGAATTCTTCCTGCATCATTATTTATAAAATTATTTTCAACCTTAAGATAAAACGGTACTTTTTTCTTCACTTCTTCTATGGAATTATAATATTTATTATCTTCTATCTTATATATATCATTGTTTTTTTGTTTATATTGTGGAGCAACAGGGATTTTATCAAAGATAGTCGCATTATTTAATACATTCAGACGACCATCATCTGATTCGCGAATGGGTTTATGTATAATTTCCCCATATTCATTTAATTCATTAGTTCTCTCTATAATTGTTACCTTATGATCATAAACACCACTATATCTCAATGCATGATAAACATAATCTACACAACTATTACTTCCTGCGTTATAAATCATAGTATTAAACTTACCATTCGTAAGCTCAGATATTTTCTTTGCATGATTGGTACTTAAAGAGGCCTCTCCAAATGCTTTCAACTTATCATATTGCTCTTTACTTATTTCAATGGTTCGCTTATACGCTGGATTTGTATAAAGATCTTGTTCATTTGCAACAGCATGCCCCGTAAATATTGGAGAAGATACCGTAGGAGAAAAACCATATCCTTTTTTATGTATTCCTCCATCCTCACTAATTGCATAATAAACATGTCCTACACTTGAAGTTTCTGTTTTTATAACATTACCTTTATTATCTTTATGTTTAATTATTCCTCCTGGAGGAGCAATATACAACGTTAAAGTATATCTTTTTTCACTCATGATTAATCACCCTCAAAACTAACTCTTATATAACATATAATTTATAATAGAAAATCTTATCAAAACAACAAAAATACACCCGACAACGATGTAACTGCGCTCAGAACAAATGACCATAGCGCAGATTGTGTAAAGATTTTAGGTTTTGTCCATACCCAAAAGATAGATACCACAAAAGATACCGTACACCAAGCAAAATACATCCACCATAGAGCCCCGGCCTTCGGATCACCCAAAGAACCTATTTTGCAGGCGAAATAAATATGGACTGCTGTTATAGCAAAGGCAGAACCGGCTACCGCAAAACCTCGTATGCGCATATAAAGCACGCAAGATAATAACAATCCGCACCAAAAGAGCAAAACATTGAGAAGAAACAATAAAATCTCATCTATATCGGACGGAGTGGTAACGTAACCTACCGATATGCAAGGAACTATCAACCCAACCAATATGCTTAAGGCTGCAATCTTTTTTTCTGTTGTCATCTAATTTTTATTCCCTATTGCCCTCTAGTTATACGGACATCGTTTTTTTAGACGGCCTCAAGATGCCGTCTGAAACTTATTTCCATAAATTCAGCGGTGAAATCATCCACACGCCCAAAATCACGATGTAGGCGAAGCCGATCGGGATCAGCACTTTCCAGCCCAAACGCATGATTTGGTCGTAACGGTAGCGTGGGAAAGTTGCACGGATCCACAGGTACCAGTACAGCACCGCCGCCATTTTCACGAACATCCAGAATGCGGAAGGCGTACCGATAAAGCCCCAGCTTTGCGGGAACGGAGACAACCAGCCGCCGAGGAACATCAGCGATGTCAGCGCGGCAATCAGAATCATGAAAATGTATTCGGCAAGGAAGAACAGCGCGAATGCGAAGCCGGAGTATTCAACGTGGTGACCGGCAACGATTTCAGATTCACCCTCTGCCACGTCAAACGGCGCGCGGTTGGTTTCGGCAACGGCGGAAATCAGATAGACGATGAAGATGGGGAAGAGCGGCAGCCAGTTCCAAGAGAATACCGAACCGCCGGCAATACCTTTGGCTTGTGCGGCAACGATGTCGGAGAAGTTCATGCTGCCCGATACCATCACGACGCACACCAGCGCGGCACTCATGGCAATCTCGTAGGAAATGCTTTGTGCGGAAGCACGCATTGCACCCAAGAACGAATATTTGGAGTTGGAAGCCCAGCCCGCGATAATCACGCCGTAAACCGACAGCGAGGTAATCATCAGGATGTACAAAAGACCGATATTGATGTTGGTCAGCACCCATTCTTCGTTGAACGGAATCACCGCCCATGCTGCAAAAGACGGGGCGAGCGACATAATCGGGCCGATGTAGAACAGGGCTTTGTTTGACAACTTCGGACGGGTTACTTCTTTAAACAAGAGTTTGAACACGTCGGCAAACGGCTGAATCAGACCCCAAGGGCCGGTTACGTTCGGGCCGACGCGAAGCTGCATAAAGCCGATGACTTTACGTTCGAAATATGTCAGATAGGCAACGGTCAGAATCAGCGGAATCAGGATAATCACGATTTTGACGATGACGGATACCACCAAGCCTACGGTGATGCCCAAATCGCCCAGACCGAGCGTTGCGGCAAAGAGGTTTTGGAACCATTCTTGCATGATCAAGCTCCCGCCAGTTCAATAGTGTCCATCAACGCACCCAGCGCGGCATTTTCGGTATGCAGCGGCAGATGCACCACGTTTTCAGGCAAACCGGCATCGGCTTTGACGGCAACCGATACGCTTGCGCCGTTTTGTTTGGCAACAGCGGTTTGTCCGTCTTGCAGGCCCAAACGTGCCAAAGTATTTGGATTTACACGCGCGGCAGGCACGGCGGCATGGCTGGTTTCTTGCAGCGGCGCGGAACGGCGCACGATAGAATCAGTGTGATAAATACCGACTCCGCCGACACGGACGAGGCGGTCTGAGGCCGTCTGAACGCCCTCCCCTGCCCATGTGCTGCGGTTGTCCAGTTTGGACGGCAGACTTTCCGCATCCAGAGCGTCTTTCAGAATCGCGGCGGTATCGTGGTATTCAAAGCCTTTCAGGTAAAACAGGTTGCCCAATACGCGCAACACTTTCCACATCGGACGCGAATCGCCGAAGCCTTGTACCACGCCGTGGAAAGATTGCAGACGGCCTTCCATATTGATGAAGCTGCCCGAGGTTTCGGTAAACGGCGCAATCGGCAACAATACGTCGCACACGTCCAGCAGCGTTTCGCTGACAAACGGTGTAAACGCCATCACGCTTTTCGCCTGTTTCAACGCGGCTACGGCTTTTGCACCGTCAACCGTATCGATTTCAGGCTCAACGTTGAGCAGCAAGACTGCCTGTTTCGGCGCATTTGCCATTTCGGCAACGCTCTCGCCGGAGTTCACGCCCAAGACATCCGCACCAACGCTGTTGGCGGCTTGCGGCAAAATGCCCAGCACTGCGCCGGTCGCGTCAGCCAGCTCTTGCGCGGAGGCATAAATGGCGGCGTAATCAGGATGGTTTTGCACTTCCGCGCCCAAAATCACCGCTGCTTTTTCAGCGTTTTTCAGGCTGGCGGTAACGGCGTGTTCCTCATTGGCAGACAGGTTTTTCAGACGGCCTGCCCACTCGTCGGGATGTACGGATTCTTGAGACAGAAGCGGCATAAACAATTCTTCTTTACTGCTGGCTAATACGCTCAACGCCATACGGTCTTTGGCGGCGCGGCGCAGGCGGGCAGTCAGGAGCGGCTGTTCTTTGCGCAAGTTCGCGCCGACTACCAATACGGCATCGTTGTCAGCCAAAGATTCAATGCTTTGTCCCAACCATTGCGCACCTTTAAGGCCGTCTGAAAGACGTTTGTCTTGTTGGCGCAAATGGGTTGCAAAGTTTTTAACACCCAAGCCGTCGGCGAGTTTTTTGGCCAGATACAGCTCTTCAACCGTATTCATCGGATTGGCCCAAACGCCGACTTGGTTTTGGTTGCCGTCTTTGGCGATACATTCAATCGCGCTGCGGACATATTCCAACGCGGTTTTCCAATCCACGTCCATCCACTCGCCGCCCTGTTTGATTTTCGGGTTTTTCAGACGGCTTTCGTGATACAGGCCTTCGTAGGCAAAACGGTCGCGGTCGGACAGCCAGCATTCGTTGATGGCTTCGTTTTCCAACGGCAACACGCGGCGGACGGTATGGTCTTTGGTTTGTACAATCAGATTGCTGCCCAAAGCGTCATGGGCGGAAACGGATTTGCGGCGGTTCAATTCCCAAGTACGCGCGTTGAAGCGGAACGGTTTGCTGGTCAATGCGCCGACAGGACA
>NZ_JBQCTZ010000195.1:0-6344 GCF_051963715.1 Neisseria sp. P0001.S005
GGTATGTACCGCGCCACCGACAAAACCAACCTGTTCGGCGATGTGACTTGGACGCGCCACAGCCGCTTCAACAAAGCCGAGCTGGTGTTTGAAAACACCAAAAAAGTTGTCAACGGTCAATCTGACCGTACCGTCATCACGCCTAACTGGCGCAACACTTATAAAGTCGCATTCGGCGGCTCTTACCAAGTTACCGAACCATTGCAACTGCGTGCCGGTATCGCTTTCGACAAATCACCGGTTAAAAGCGCCGAAGACCGCATGAACAGCCTGCCTGACGGCAACCGTATCTGGTTCTCCGTCGGCGCTAAATATCAACTGGGTAAAAACCATGTTATCGATGCGGCGTACAGCCATATCCACATTAATGACACGGTTTACCGCACAGGCAAAGCCAGCGGCAACGACGTAGACAGCCGTGGTACATCTTCCGCCCGCTTCAAAAACAAGGCGGACATCTTGGGCTTGCAATACACTTACAAATTCAAATAATCGGATTTAAGTTGTGGATAAAAAGGCCGTCTGAAGATTTCAGACGGCCTTTTTGATTGGCAGGAACAGATGGAACAATCCACAGGCAATAAATGGCGTGTTGGGCTTTTCATATTTCTGATTTGAATGGCAGAGTGGAAAAACGATAGAAAAGGGAATAGCTGATTACCGGCTTGAGAAAATAAGATATTGTTTGCGTTTTAAACAACGTGTTACAGATTTTATTTATGCTGATGGGCAGCAATCAAAAGGCCGTCTGAAAAATAGGTTTTCAGACGGCCTTATTTGCCGCATGGCTGCTAAGAAAGCTCAATCAGCTGCGGACTTCCAGTTCGATTTCTCTTTCTTGTTCGTCTTCAGCCGGTTTATCCATGGTTTTTTCATCGGCCATATTGTCCAAATCGCGGCCGGGTTCGGAGGCGGTATCGCCGATGGAAACGCTGTTCAGGCTTTCCAAAATAATGGCAGAGGCCAGATGGTCGGATGTGCGGTACACCATTGCCAAGCCGATTTCTTCCGCCGGAATGGAAACCAATTCAACCGTATCTTTGTCTTTCGGCTTGCGAATCAGGTTGTTGGACAGATTGACACGGACTTGGCGGCCGCGTTTGTAGAGGCTGACCACAGTGCCTTTGTCCAAGCCGTCGAGTTCGCCTTTGTCCAAAGTAATGGTTTGGAACTGGCCGGCTTCGCCCACACCGTCGAAGATGGAAACGACTTTGGCCTGAATCGGACGGGCAGGGGCGTGAGGCATAACATTGAAGCTGTCGAGGCCTTCGGGCAGTTTCAGCAGATAGTCGTCTTTGCGGATTTCGGAAACGGCTTCTTCGATAACCAAAGGTTGCGCGGATTGGGTGCGCAGCTTCATGGCTTTGTTGACTTGGGTGTAATACTCGTTGCTTTTGAGTTTTTCGTCAGAAGCGCGGGTGCGGTTTTCCAAGGCGGAGTCGGTGTAAGGCAACGTGTTGGCGATGCCGCTGAACACAACTTCTTGGCCGAGAAATTTGCCGGTTTCCGGGTCGGTGATGTTTTTATTGACGCGGTAGGTCAGGTAGCGGCCGGGTTCGGTCAGGCCGTATGCGTACACGCGGTTGCCTTGGGTGTAGAGGACGCGGTTGTCGGGGCCGGCAATCAGGCGCGGCGCGTTGGCGGTTTCTTCCGGAGCGATAATCTGCGGATGTTTCATGAACATGCGGTAGAGGTTGACATTGACGGTCGGAATGCCGTAGCCGGAAGTTTCGCGTACGCGCGGATGCAGTTTGATCACGGGAATGCCGTCTGAACGGGTTTGGGCATGTTCAAAACCCAGTCGCGGCTGACCGTTGATGTAGCGTAAAACCAACACCTGACCCGGATAGATCAGATGCGGATTGCGGATGGCGTTGCGGTTGGCGCCCCAAAGGCGGTTCCATTGCCATGGGCTGTACAGATATTTGCCGGAAATACCCCACAAGGTATCGCCGTTTTTAACGACGTAGCGTTGTGGCGCATTGGGGCGGATTTTTAAAGAAGCTGCCTGAGTGTGGGCAGAAATAGCCATGCCTGCCATGCAAAGCAGGGTTATAATACGTTGTTGCATAACCGTTCCCCTTGAAATCGATTCGGTTTGTCTTCAGATGATAAACAGAGAAGGCTGGAGTTTGCGAAACTGCCGCCCATTCATCAATACGATAACGAACGGCCTCCGTCACGCTATCTTAACATTTTTCGGCGTTATTTTAGCATTGAATGTTGCTGTCATGACAGGAGATTGTGGCGACGGAAACCGAATCTGTATGAAAATCACACATCAGCTTTATAAAACGAGAATATTATGGCTTTACTGAACATCCTCCAATACCCTGACGAGCGTTTGCACACGGTCGCCAAACCTGTTGAAAAAATCGACGAGCGCATCCAGACATTGGTTGCCGATATGTTTGAAACCATGTACGAAGCACGCGGTATCGGCTTGGCGGCCACTCAGGTCGACGTACACGAGCGCATCGTCGTGATGGATTTAACCGAAGACCGCAGCGAGCCGCGCGTGTTCATCAATCCCGTCATTGTCGAAAAAGACGGCGAGACGACTTACGAAGAAGGCTGTCTGTCCGTGCCGGGCATTTACGATACTGTAACCCGTGCCGAGCGCGTCAAAGTTGAAGCCTTGAACGAAAAAGGCGAGAAATTCACGCTGGAAGCAGACGGCCTGCTGGCAATCTGCGTGCAGCACGAATTGGATCACCTGATGGGCATCGTGTTTGTCGAACACCTGTCGCAGCTGAAACAAGGCCGCATCAAAACCAAACTGAAAAAACGTCAGAAACACACCATCTGACCTACGCATCGCTTAAAGGCCGTCTGAAAAGACAAAACAGAAGGCAGACTTCGGTTTTCAATCTTTCAGACGGCCTTTTCAGCTGAAACAGTTTGCCCAACGCGCCATTCAAACCATTTCCACAAGGACACAACATGAAAGTCATCTTTGCCGGTACGCCCGATTTTGCCGCCGCCGCCTTGAAAGCCATCGCCGCCGCAGGTTTTGAAATTCCGCTGGTGTTGACCCAGCCCGACCGCCCTAAAGGCCGCGGCATGCAGTTGACCGCATCGCCGGTCAAACAGGCTGCCTTGGAATTAGGTTTGACCGTGGCGCAGCCGGAAAAGTTGCGCAATAACGCCGAAGCCCTGCAAATGCTCAAAGATACGGGCGCGGATGTGATGGTGGTGGCCGCGTATGGTTTGATTTTGCCGCAGGATGTGTTGGATACGCCCAAACACGGCTGCCTCAATATCCACGCTTCGTTGTTGCCCCGTTGGCGTGGTGCGGCGCCGATTCAACGTGCGATTGAAGCCGGCGATGCCGAAACCGGCGTGTGCATCATGCAGATGGACATCGGCTTGGATACCGGCGATGTGGTCAGCGAACACCGCTATGCCATTCAACCTACGGATACTGCCAACGAAGTGCATGACGCATTGATGGGTTTGGGTGCGGAAGCGATTGTTGCCGACTTGCAGCGTCTGCAGGCTGAAGGTCGTCTGAACGCGGTTAAGCAGCCTGACGAAGGTGTTACCTACGCCCAGAAATTGAGCAAAGAAGAAGCGCGTATCGATTGGAACGAGTCCGCGCACATTATCGAACGCAAAATCCGCGCCTTTAACCCTGTTCCTGCCGCGTGGGTCGAATATCAAGGCAAACCGATGAAAATCTGGCGAGCCGAAGTCGTGGCCAAGCAGGGTAAGGCAGGCGAGGTGTTGTCCTGCACTTCAGACGGCCTGCTGGTGGCTTGCGGTGAAAATGCGCTGAACATCACCGAATTGCAGCCTTCCGGCAGCAAACGCATGAGCATACAGGCATTTGCGGCAGGCCGGACGATTGAAGTCGGAACAGTTTTGTAACAGGCTGGAAATCAACGTAGAGGAAAGAAGGCAATGGCTGTTTTTGAAGTGGTCGAAGGTGATATTACCCGATTGGCAGTCGATGCGATTGTCAATGCCGCCAATTCATCGCTGTTGGGCGGTGGCGGCGTAGACGGTGCGATACACCGCGCCGCGGGCAAAGAGCTGCTGGACGAGTGCCGCACTTTGGGCGGTTGCCGGACAGGCGAAGCCAAAATAACCAAAGGCTATCGTTTGCCTGCGCGTTATGTCATTCATACGGTCGGGCCGGTATGGTTTGGCGGAAAACAAAATGAAGAGGCCAAATTGGCACAATCCTACGCCAATTCCTTGCTGCTTACCCAGAAACACGATCTCCACAGCATCGCCTTTCCGTGCATCAGCACCGGTGTGTACCGCTTTCCGGCCGAAGCTGCCGCGCGTATCGCTTTGGAGAGTTTGAAGCAAACCCTGCCGCAATGTCCGGCAGTGGAAAAAATCATCTTTTGCTGTTTTTCCAAAGCAGATGCCGAATATTATCGGGCATTGCTGGCTGCCGAACAGGCCGTCTGAAATCCGCCAAACACTTGAAATCAAATTATGAATCAGAAAGCAAAAATATGAGTATGTCCCTCGCTCAAAAACTGGCCGCCGACAGTGTTTCCGCGGTTGCCGAAGGGCGCAATCTTCAGGATGTTTTGGCGGAAATCCGCGCGGCGCATCCGCAGCTGACGGCGCAGGAAAACGGCGCGTTGCAGGATATTGCCTACGGATGCCAGCGTTATTTGGGCAGTTTGAAGCACATGCTTGGTCAAATGCTGAAGAAGCCGATTGACAATCCGCAGCTCGAAAGCCTTCTTTTGGCGGCGATGTACCAACTGCATTACACGCGCAATGCCCCTCATGCAGTGGTCAATGAGGCGGTGGAAAGCATTGCCAAAATCGGCCGCGGCCAGTTTCGCTCGTTTGCCAACGCAATTTTGCGCCGCTTTTTGCGTGAACGCGACGAGCTCGCGGCTTCCTGCAAAAAAGACGATGTGGCGAAACACAACCTGCCGCTGTGGTGGGTGGCTTACTTGAGAAACCATTATCCGAAACATTGGCACAACATCACCACCGCGCTGCAATCGCATCCGCCGATGACTTTGCGCGTCAACCGCCGACACGGCAATGCCGAAAGCTATTTGGAAAAACTGGCTGCGGAAGGTATTCCGGCCAGGGCTTTGGATGAATACGCCGTGATGTTGGAAGAAGCCGTGCCGGTCAGCCGTCTGCCCGGTTTTTCAGACGGCCTGGTGTCGGTGCAGGATTTTGGTGCGCAACGTGCTGCCTATTTGTTGAATCCGAAAGACGGCGAACGCATCCTCGATGCCTGCGCGGCACCGGGCGGCAAGACGGGCCATATCTTGGAACTGGCAGATTGTCATGTTACCGCTTTGGATATAGACGAGGGCCGTCTGAACAGGGTGAAGAGCAATCTTGACCGTTTAGGCTTTCAAACGGCCTCTTTGACTTGTGCCGATGCGCAGGACTTGACAGCGTGGTATGATGGCAAGGCCTTTGACGCTGTCTTGGCCGACGTGCCGTGTACCGCTTCGGGTGTGGCGCGGCGCAATCCCGACGTGAAATGGCTGCGCCGCCCGACCGATGCTGCCAAAACCGCCCGTCAGCAGGAGGCATTGCTGGACGCACTGTGGCAGACCCTGACGAAAAACGGCAGGATGCTGCTGGCTACCTGCTCGGTCTTTGTCGAAGAAAACGACGGTCAGTTGCAAAAATTCCTTAACCGCCATGCCGATGCCGAGTTGATCGAGTCGCGTGTGCTTTTACCGAACAAACATCAAGATGGCTTTTATTACGCGCTTATTAAAAAGCAGTAAAACGCTGATTGTACCGCTCTTGCTCGCCGTATCGCTGAATGCGGCGGGTGAGGGCATCAGTGCGACCCGTGCCGAGGCAAAGTTGACCCATGCCGGACAGCTTTCCGTCAGCAGCCGTTTCCGCACTGACCTGCCCGACCAGCTTAAAGAAGCACTCAAACAGGGCGTCCCCCTGCATTTCAATTTGAGTTGGCAGCTGTCAGCGCCGTCCATGTCGTCTTATAAATTCAAGTTCGACCAGCTGCTCAACAACGACAGCACGATTCAATACAAATTGTCCTTCCATCCACTGACCAACCGCTATCGCGTTACCGTTGGTACGTTTTCTACCGAGTACGACACGCTTGAGACTGCCTTGCGTGCAGTGGGCGCGGTCGTGAATTGGAAGGTTTTGTCCAAGGGTGCGCTGAGTGATGTGGCCGCCAAAGACACGAAGGCTGAAATCCGCCTGCTGCTGACAACCGCCAAGCTGCCCAAACCGTTCCAAATCAATGCCCTGACGTCTAAAAACTGGCATTTGGATTCCGGTTGGAAATCCTTGTCGGTCGTGCAGGAGTAAACCATGCGCCGCTTTCTTCTGATTGCCGCCGTATTCGCCGTTGTTTTGTTGTACGG
>NZ_JBQCTZ010000196.1:0-6335 GCF_051963715.1 Neisseria sp. P0001.S005
TCTGGAAAAACCGATTGCCCTGCAAAAACTCTTGTCCGCAGTAGAACGCGCCTTGAAACATGGCGAAGTTCAGACGGTCTCCGGTATGACTTTGGACAAATTGGGCAACAGTTCCGTCATTCAAGAAATGAACGGCAGCATTGAAGCGGCTGCCAAACATAACCGCCCGCTGTTGTTTGCCGGTGAGGCAGGTTCGCCGTTTGAGATTGTCGCCCGCTATCTGCACAAAAGCGGTACGCCTTGGGTGGCAACCGACCGTGTCGAACACATTGTCGATACGCCGATGGAGCTGTTGCAAAAGGCTTCAGGCGGCATTTTGTATGTCGGCGATATTGCCCGTTACAGCAAAAACATCCAAAACGGCATTGCTTTCTTGCTGGAAAAAGCCGACCGCTACAATGTCCGTGTGATTGCTTCCTGCGGCTTTAAACGCGGTGAGAGTGCCGATGACGTCGTTGCCAGCAGACTGGCGGAGCTGTTGAAAGAGCGCATCGATGTTCCTTCTTTGTGCAGCCAGCCGGACGATATCGTCTTTTTAATCAACCGCATCATGACCGATTTGGCCGAAAGTCAAAAAATCCAGCCGGTAAAATTCAGCGACAGCGCGTTGGTGGTTTTGCGCCAATACGATTGGCCGGGCAATTACGACCAGCTTGCCGAAACGGTGAAAAACATCATGTTGGAATCTGACGGCAAAGAAGTGAATGAGCAGGCCGTTGCCGTGGCTTTAGGTCAGAAGGAAAATGCGACGGCGACAGAAATCATCGGCGGCTTCAATTTCAATATGCCTTTGCGCGAATTGAGGGAAGAAGTCGAGCGCCGCTACTTTGAGTACCATATCGCCCAAGAAGGCCAAAATATGAGCCGCGTGGCGCAAAAGGTCGGTTTGGAGCGTACACACCTTTACCGCAAACTCAAACAACTCGGTATCAGCGTATCGCGCCGCAGCGCCGACAAATCCGAAGAATAAGCGCAATATCGGTTCAAACACAAAAAAGGCCGTCTGAAAGCCATCAGGTTTTTCAGACGGCATCGTCATTTGACAGTTTGCTTAGGCAAGCAATACTTTATAAAAATAATGATATGGCTAGGTATTATTATTTTGCCTTTTAAGCCGAAAAGAATACGAAAGTCGGCAAAACTGCTCAGGTTACAACTGATCCGGAAAAACACTATACATTGATTATGTCTGAATCGATGCACTAAGAATTGAAAAATTATTGTGCTCAACATGGTATTTCTTTGAAAGATTTTGTAATTTAGACGATTCAAAATGAAATGCAGCAGTAATGGCTAAAACATAAAGATGGTAAATATGCTTTAATGTAAAGATGTACTTTTGAAAAGGAGTTATCCAATGTTAGGACATTTTGATTATGAAGTAGCTTTAGAGATTTTAGGCCAAAGTCAGCAGTCTTTAGTTCAGGCTCGCTATGATGAATACAATAAAAAAAACCAAATCCGGAGCTTTTGAAATTTCTACGTAGCCGTATGGCCGTTGTAGATGAGCTAATGGATAACTTAAAACCTGATGATGAATATCTGATTAATCGTATATTGGATAAAAATGATGTTCTGAGAAAGTTACTGTGATGGGAAACTAAAGATTTATATTAATAAAATATTCAGACGGCCTTTATTTACTTCAGGTCGTCTGAACAACCATTACGAAAAGGGAACAGATTGATGACGGAAAACGAGCGTTTTGCTTGGTTGCAACTGGCATTTACGCCCTATATCGGCGCAGAAAGTTTTTTGGTGCTGTTGCAGCAATTCGGTAGCGCACAAGCTGCCTTGAATGCGCCGGCAGACAAGATTGCCGCGTTGGTGCGCCATAAACAGGCGGCCGAATCGTGGCGCAATGCGGACAAACGGGCTTTGGCACAGCAGTCAGCCGAAGCCGCTTTACAATGGGAAATGCAGGACGGTTGCCGTCTGTTGCTGCTACAAGATGATAATTTCCCCGAAATGCTGACACAAGGCATTACCGCGCCGCCGGTCTTGTTTTTACGCGGTAATGCAGAGCTGCTGCACACACCTTCTGCCGCGATTGTCGGCAGCCGCCATGCCACGCCGCAGGCAATGCGGATTGCCAAAGATTTCGGCAGGGCATTGAGTGAAAAAGGCATTCCCGTCGTATCGGGTATGGCTTCGGGTATCGACACAGCAGCCCATCAGGGCGCATTGCAGGCAGATGGCGGTACCATCGCCGTATGGGGAACGGGTATAGACCGTATTTATCCACCATCCAATAAAAACCTTGCTTATGAAATTGCAGAAAGGGGATTGATTGTCAGCGAGTTCCCTTTGGACACGCGTCCGTTTGCAGGCAACTTTCCGCGCCGCAACCGTCTGATCGCCGCGTTATCGCAGCTGACATTGGTGGTGGAAGCGGCATTGGAATCCGGCTCATTGATTACTGCCAAGCTGGCGGCGGAGATGGGGCGTGAAGTGATGGCGGTACCCGGTTCGATAGACAATCCGCATAGCAAAGGCTGTCACAAGCTGATTAAAGACGGGGCAAAACTGGTTGAATGTTTGGACGATATTCTCCATGAGTGTCCGCAGCTATTGCAAAATACGCCTGTTCCATCATATTCTATAAATAAGACGGTAAAACCGAAAAACGATCAAACCAAACGTCTGCAACCAAAAACAATAGTGGATGAACCGCAAAGGCCGTCTGAAAACCTATCTGCTGCCCCATCAACTAGCGCTTTATTGGAAGCAATGGGTTACGACCCGATACACCCCGATATTTTGGCGCAACAAACCAATACGGCAGCGGCAGATGTGTACGCACAGCTTTTGGAATACGAACTTGACGGTATCGTCGCCGCCTTGCCGGGCGGCCGTTATCAGCGTGTCAAAGCATAAATTATCTATATTTAAGGAACCAGCATGACCGAAGTCATTGCTTATTTAATCGAACACTTCCAAGATTTCGACAATTGTCCGCCTCCGGAGGACTTGGGTCGCCTCTTGGAAGATGCGGGTTTTGATGCTACGGAAATCGGCAATACATTGATGATGATGGAAGTCTTGTTCAATACGTCCGAATTCTATGCCGAGCCGTTTAACAGCGACTCCCTGCGCGTATTCTGCCGTGAAGAAGCTGAAAACCTGCCGCAGGAAGTCATGGGCTTGATGCAATATTTGGTTACCGAACACGCAATTACTTATGAGCAACGCGAAATCGTCATTCACGCCCTGATGCACATTCCATCGGACGAAATTACCCTCGATACCGCCAAAGTGTTGGTATTGCTGGTGTTGTGGATGCACAAGAGCGAGTTGCCCGTCCTGATAGGCGACGACTTGATGAGTGCGTTGACCGGACAAAACGTGATGCACTAAACCTTTTTTCAGACGGCCTCAATAATAAAGGCCGTCTGAAACATAAATCCAATACATCCAAAAGAGAACAACAATGGCGAAAAACCTCTTAATCGTCGAATCACCGTCCAAAGCCAAAACCCTGAAAAAATACCTTGGCGGCGATTTCGAAATTCTGGCCTCCTACGGCCACGTCCGCGACCTTATCCCCAAAAACGGTGCCGTCGATCCCGAACACGACTTCGCCATGAAATACGAGCTGATTAAACGCAACGCCAAACACGTCGATGCAATTGTCGCCGGAGCCAAAGAAGCCGAAAACATCTACCTCGCAACCGACCCGGATAGGGAAGGTGAAGCGATTTCTTGGCATCTTTATGAAATCCTCAAAACCAAACGCGGCCTGAAAAACATCAAGCCGCAGCGTGTCGTGTTCCACGAAATCACCAAAAACGCCGTGCTCGACGCCGTCGCCAACCCGCGCGAAATTGAAATGGACTTGGTCGATGCGCAACAAGCACGCCGCGCTTTGGACTATCTGGTCGGTTTCAACCTCTCGCCATTGTTGTGGAAAAAAATCCGACGCGGTTTGAGTGCGGGCCGTGTGCAAAGCCCTGCGCTGCGCCTGATTTGCGAACGCGAAAACGAAATCCGCGCGTTTGAAGCGCAGGAATATTGGACAGTGCATCTCGACAGCCACAAAGGCCGCAGCAAGTTCACCGCCAAACTCGCCCAATACAACGGCGCGAAACTCGAACAATTCGACCTGCCGAACGAAGCCGCGCAAGCCGACGTGTTGAAAGAACTCGAAGGCAAAGAGGCCGTTGTTACCGCCATCGAAAAGAAAAAGCGCAGCCGCAATCCCGCCGCGCCGTTCACCACATCCACCATGCAGCAGGATGCCGTGCGCAAACTCGGCTTCACTACCGACCGCACCATGCGTACCGCCCAGCAGCTTTACGAAGGTATAGACGTAGGGCAAGGCGCCATCGGTCTGATTACCTATATGCGTACCGACAGCGTGAATTTAGCTGATGAAGCGTTAACCGAAATCCGTCATTACATCGAAAACAAAATCGGCAAAGAATATCTGCCGAGTGCCGCCAAACAATACAAAACCAAATCCAAAAACGCCCAAGAAGCACACGAAGCGATCCGTCCGACTTCCGTGTACCGTACGCCTGAAAGCGTCAAACCCTTCCTGAGTGTAGACCAGTTCAAACTCTATCAAATGATTTGGCAGCGCACCGTCGCTTGTCAGATGACGCCCGCCAAATTTGACCAAACCACCGTCGATATTACCGTCGGCAAAGGCGTGTTCCGCGTGACCGGACAAGTGCAAACCTTCGCAGGCTTTTTGAGTGTGTATGAAGAAAGCAGCGACGACGAAGAGAGCGAAGACAGCAAAAAACTGCCCGAAATGAGCGAAGGCGACAAATTGCCCGTGGACAAACTCTACGGCGAACAACACTTTACCACTCCGCCTCCGCGCTACAACGAAGCCACGCTGGTTAAAGCCCTCGAAGAATACGGCATCGGCCGCCCCTCGACCTACGCCAGCATCATCTCCACGCTCAAAGACCGCGAATACGTTACCCTTGAGCAAAAACGCTTCATGCCTACCGACACAGGCGACATCGTCAATAAATTCTTGACCGAACACTTCTCCCAATACGTCGACTACCACTTTACCGCCAAACTTGAAGACCAGCTTGACGAAATTGCCAACGGCAAACGCCAATGGATTCCCGTGATGGACAAATTCTGGAAGCCGTTCATCAAGCAAGTAGAAGAAAAAGAGGGCATCGAACGCGCCAAATTTACCACGCAGGAACTCGACGAAATCTGTCCGAAATGCGGCGAACACAAACTGCAAATCAAATTCGGCAAAATGGGTCGTTTTGTCGCGTGTGCCGGTTATCCCGAGTGTAGCTACACGCGCAATGTCAATGAAACTGCCGAAGAAGCCGCCGAGCGCATCGCCAAAGCCGAAGCCGAGCAAGCCGAACTCGACGGGCGCGAGTGCCCCAAATGCGGCGGTCGCCTAGTGTACAAATACAGCCGCACCGGCAGCAAATTCATCGGCTGCGCCAACTATCCGAAATGCAAACACGTTGAACCGCTGGAAAAACCGAAAGACACCGGTGTCCAATGCCCGCAATGTAAAAAAGGCAACCTCGTCGAGCGCAAATCCCGCTACGGCAAACTGTTTTACAGTTGCAGCACTTATCCGGATTGCAACTACGCCACATGGAATCCGCCCATTGCAGAAACTTGTCCGAAATGTGCATGGCCGGTTTTAACCATCAAAACCACCAAACGCTGGGGCGTGGAAAAAGTCTGCCCGCAAAAAGAATGCGGCTGGAAAGAACAGATTGAACCGCCTGCACCGAAGGAATAATTGGTTAAAGCTTGGGTAGAAAAAGGCCGTCTGAAAAATGATTTTCAGACGGCCTTGTTATATCTAAAAGAATAGAGTGAAATACGGCTTGATGGCAGTTTCACTATATAATTGAGGCCGTCTGAAAACTCGGCATCTTTTTAAAAATCATGGCAAACAACAAACATTCCAAACACACCAATCAAGTACGCATTATTGGCGGGCAATGCAGAGGGAGGAAGTTAACTTTTCTGTCTGCAGATGGTCTGCGTCCGACGCCTGACAGCGTGCGTGAAAAACTGTTTAACTGGCTGGGTCAGGATTTAACCGGCAAAACGGTATTAGATTTATTCAGCGGTAGCGGTGCTTTGGGAATGGAGGCCGCTTCTCGTAATGCGGCAAAAGTGCTAATGGTCGATAACCACCGCCAAACTGTTCAAACGCTTCAGAAAAATATCTGTGAATTAGGTTTGAAACAGGTGGAAATCGTGTGTTCAGACGGCATGGCTTATCTGACAAGGCCGTCTGAAAAATTTGATGTTGTGTTTCTTGATCCGCCGTTTGCATGGGAAGATTGGCAAAATCTGTTTATCCGATTGCAAAGCCACTTGAAAAATGG
>NZ_JBQCTZ010000197.1:0-6260 GCF_051963715.1 Neisseria sp. P0001.S005
CCGCTGGCATTGATGGCAACGATGTCGAGTTGGTCTTGCAGTTTGTAGTCAAAAATAGCGCGCACTACTTGGCGGCCGATGCGGCCGTAACCGTTGATGGCAACTTTGATACCCATGGCTTTTCCTCTTCTTTTGGGTTTGGGTTGTGGAGTGAATGGCGGCAATTATAGCAAAAATGTAGTGCTGTGTAATTAATGTTTTATTGAAATTTTTTGGTTTGATTATTTTTAATTGTAGATGATTAGAGTAGAAATACAGGTTTAAATTTAATGTTATTTTATATTTTTTGAAATTTTATTTTTATTAATTCCATTTTTTGGTGTTTTATGTCCATTTTAAATCATGGTAATGAAGGAAACGGGAAAAGGTGGATTGTTTTTGTTTATATTAAACGGAATTTTGGGACGGTTTCTTGATTACAATATACAACAGTGAAATTTTCAGACGGCCCGGATTGGACGGAAGGAAAACAGGCCGTCTGAAACATTTTGATGACGGGGGATTTGAATGCGTTGGGTTGCCGCTTTTCCTTACGGGATAAGGGAAAGGCGGTTTGCGGCGAGGGCGGTTGTCAGTGGGAAGGGGAGGGAAAAACGGGGCTTAGGTGTTGCGTTTGGCTTGTATATAAAGAAGTGTATGAAGATTTTAGTCGTAGTGCATGAAGATTTTCCTTGCAATTTTAATGCAATACTGACTTGCCAACAGTGTTAAATTTTTTTACGATAAGGTCAGATTATGTTTGCATGGCCATAAGCGGTGCATTCTTTAAATACCGGATATTATCCTTGTCCGAATATCTATTTTAACCGGCCGGTTTGTCCGACCTGATTTCTAAATATATACGCGCAAGGCCGGGAGGCCTTGACGACACTCGATTTTTAAGAGGTTCATTGTGTCAAATTCTCAATCCAGCGAACGCGCGACGTTTAGCAGTCGCCGTGCCTTTATGTTTGCCGCCATCGGCTCGGCCGTGGGCTTAGGCAACATTTGGCGTTTCCCTTACATCGCCTTCGACAACGGCGGTGGTGCTTTCGTCCTCCCTTACTTGGTTGCGCTGTTGACGGCAGGTATTCCATTGTTGTTGCTCGACTATGCCATCGGCCACCGTTACCGTGGTTCGCCACCTTTGGCCTTCCGCCGCCTCGGCCGTTTGTTTGAGCCGATGGGTTGGTGGAACTTCCTGACCAACGTCATCATCTGTATCTACTACGCCGTGATTGTCGGCTGGGCGGCAAGCTATGCTTATTATTCTTTGACTTCGGCATGGGGTGCGGATCCGCAGACCTTCTTCTTCAAAGACTTCCTGCAAATGGCCGATGCCAAAGACTTGGGCTTGGATTTTGTCGGCAAAGTTGCCGGTCCGTTGATTGCCGTGTGGGTGTTTACGCTGGCGATTATGGCTTTGGGCGTGCAAAAAGGCGTGGCCGGTGCGTCCACATTCTTCATGCCGTTGTTGGTAGTGATGTTTGTCATCATGGTGGGCATCGCCCTGACCCTGCCGGGTGCGGCAAAAGGTTTGGACGCTTTGTTTACGCCTGATTGGAGCCGCTTGGCGGATCCGAAAGTCTGGGTAGCCGCATATGGCCAGATCTTCTTCTCGCTCTCCATCTGTTTCGGCATCATGATTACTTATTCTTCTTACCTGAAGAAAAAAACCGACTTGGGCGGCACAGGCTTGGTTGTCGGCTTTGCCAACAGCAGCTTCGAGTTGCTCGCCGGTATCGGCGTATTTGCCGCATTGGGCTTTATGGCTCAAGCTGCAGGCAAAGAAGTCAGCGAAGTGGCATCCAACGGTATCGGTTTGGCGTTTATCGCGTTCCCGACCATTATCAACCAAGCCCCTATGGGCGCGTTGATCGGCGTGTTGTTCTTCGGCTCGCTGGTGTTTGCCGGTGTCACTTCCATGATTTCCATCGTTGAAGTGATTGTGGCCGCGATTCAAGACAAAATGAACATCGGCCGTGTCAGCGCAACGCTGATTGCAGGCGTGCCAATGGCGATTATTTCCACCTTGCTGTTCGGTACGACTACCGGCCTGCCTGTGTTGGACGTATTGGACAAATTCATCAATACTTATGGCATTGTGGCTTCCGGTTTTGTTTACGTTTTGGCGATTGTCTTGTTGAACAAGCTGCCGGAACTGCGTAACCACTTGAACGCGCTGTCTTCCATCCGTGTCGGCAAAGTGTGGACAGCCAGCGTGGTGGTTACCGTCGCCATGCTCGGCTATATGCTTTATCAGGATACTGCCGGCCTCTTAAAAGAGAATTACAGCGGCTATCCTGACAGCTTCCTCAATATCTTCGGCTGGGGCATGGTGGGCGCCATCCTCGTATTGTCGGTCTTGCTGTCATTCTTGCCGTGGAAACACGGTCAGGGCTTCAATGTCAAAGACGAACATGAACACGAACGTGAAGGAGACGAATAATGAGTACTTCAGCCATTATTATGATGCTTGTCGCATTGATCGTCATTTGGGGCGGATTCATCGTCTCCGTCCTGCGCCTGCCTAAAGAATAAGGCTTGAGCAAATGAAAAGGGCCGTCTGAAAGTCATTTTTCAGACGGCCTTTTTGCGACATGATGGGGAAAGTGGGAAAGAAGGATTCCCCTGATTGGCGGGGTAGCCTGGAAATTTGATTATGTATTATTGATTATGATATGTAAATTATATCTATTTGTTTTTAAAAGATTTTAGTCCGATTGTCGTTTTAATGAACCGTTGTTCTCTTTGGCCCCTGCCTGCTGTTTTCTTTGTTTTAGAATAAAGGCTCTCATCGACCTGATGGGGCATTGGGTACAGCAACTGTTTATTTTTAAGGAGACTTCCGTGGCTAAAGTATATCAACCAGGTACAGAAATTGATTCTAAAGATTTTGTTTTCGGTCTTGATCCACGCGAGTGGAATGGTTTTTTTTCAAAAGGCATAGGGTCGGATAATGGCCATAATGAGCATGTCTTCCGTCTCGATCCGCGCGAGTGGAATGGCTTTTTTTCAAAAGGAGTAGAGTCCGATCATGGTCATAATGAGCATGTTTTCCGTCTTGATCCGCGTGAGTGGAATGGCTTCTTTTCAAAAGGAATAGAGTCTGATAATGGCCATGACGATAATGGGCGTATCATCCGCCTTGATCCGCGTGAGTGGGAAGGTTTTGAGCCTGCACAGCCGGCCGCGAAGCCGATATTGGAATCCAAAGCTTTTGATGGCGATGAACTTTTGAGCCGTGTGTTTGGTGAGGCTGATCCTCTTGATTCTTCTGCCGGTCTTTCCTCAGACAATGCGACCTATTCAAGCAATGGTACAGGTTCATCTGCGTTGGATACCATTCATGATTTAGCAGAGGCTTCTATTTTCAAACTGTAATCGTTCCATAATATAAAAGGCCGTCTGAAACTAATATATGTTTCAGACGGCCTTTTTGTGTATGGTCATCGGGACGAAGCCTAACTCATCATCCAAATTACCAAATGCACCATGGTCGGGCCAAACAATACCATAAACAGTCCGGCCAAAATCATGGTCAGGCTGGCCATCACGCCTTCGGTTTCGTGGCGTTGTCCGGCGCGCGATGTGCCGAAGCCGTGGGCGGCATTGCCGAATGCCACGCCGTTGGCGGTGTGGAAACGGATGCGGGTGAAGGCTAAAAACAGGTCGCCGAATATCATGCCGACAAAGCCAGTGATGATGGTGAACAGGGAAACGAGCGAGGCGGAGCCGTGGATTTCGCTGGCGAGGACGACGGCAAACGGCGTGGAGATGGAACGCGCCATCAGGCTGTTGGTCACTTCGTTGTTGAAGTGAAACATATGGCTCATGAGGAATGCGCTGACTACGCCGACAAACATGCCCACCATAATGGCGATGGACAAAATAGGCAGTTGGCGGCGGATGACTTCGCGGTTTTCATAAATGGGGACGGCAAAGGCAACGGTAACCGGAGTGAGCAGGAAGACGATGCCTTGGGTATATTTATGGTAGGTGTCGTAATTGACGCCGAATGCCAGCAGCAGGAGGATGGTGCTGACGGAGACGGTAACGACGGGGGAGAAAATCATTAAGGGTTTTTTGCGGTGGATTTTTTTGGCAACGACATAGGCAAAGCAAGTCCAGATGAAGCAGGCGAGGGCGGTGTAGTCCATTTTTATTCTCTGTTTTTAGGAGTGGAGTTTTTTGTAGAGGCGGCGTTTCCAGCGGTAGCAGAAATCGAGGGTCAGGGCGGTGCTGATCATCACGAGCGCGGTGCCGACGGCGATGGTCAAAATCAGCTGCCAACCTTCGGACATCAGCAGGTCTTGATATTGCAAGACGGAAACCATGATGGGGATGAAGAAAAAGACGAGTTCGCCCAATGCCCATTTTGCGCCGCGGTCAACCATGCCCGGGCGGATGATGCCGAGCCCCAAAAGGGCGAGCATGAGGAACAAGCCCAATACGCCTGAAGAAATAGGCAGATGCGTGAAGCGGACGATAAGGTCGGAGACGCCCCATACTGCGCCGATGATGGCAAGCTGCAGGGCCGTCTGAAAAAATCTGGTGAGGGAGTCCATGATATGGGTGTGTGTTGAATGAAAGGCTTGATTATAGAAACCTGGTTTCTGCATAATATGAATTATTAAACGAATAATCATGCCTTAGAGGAATAATGGACTTCAAAAGCCTGTATTGTTTTGCCGAACTCATCCGCCTGCAAAGTTTTTCAGCCACGGCTTCCGCGTTGAATTTGACGCAGCCGACGGTCAGCAAAATCATTCAGGCTTTGGAAGAAGAATTAGGCGTACCGCTTTTGTGCAAAGAAAACGGACGCAAAAAGCGGCAGGTGCAGCCGACCGCAATCGGCGAAGAAGTTTATCGCCACGCTTTAAACCTTTTGCACGAACGCGATTTGCTGCTGGCCCGCATTGACGATTACCGCCATGTCAAAAGCGGGACGCTGCGTTTGGGTTTGGCTTTGTTTGGCAGCGATTTGCTCAGTCATGCGCTGTTTGATTTCCACCACAAATGGCCGGACATCGAATTGTCGTTTTTGGAACAAGGTTCACTCGCCATCGAGCAATCATTGCGTAACAACGAACTCGATGCCGGACAGCTGCTCGCTCCGGTTCACGAAGACTTCGACAGCATCACGTTGTGCGACTATCCGCTGGTGGTCTTGATGCCGAAAAATCGGGCAAGACACGATGCGCTGACGCTCAAAAGCCTGCAACACGAGCCCTTCATCCTGTTCGGCGCCGGCTTTTCCCTCAACGAAACCATTCAGACGGCCTGCCGCAATCAAGGTTTTACGCCCAACGTTGTTTGCCGTACCGGGCAATGGAACTTGGTTGCCGACATGGTGGCGCACAATATGGGCATTGCCCTACTACCCGAATACTATGCCCGAAAAATCAATCCCGATGTCTTTGCCGCCATTCCTTTGGTCGAACCCGAAATCCGCTGGCAGCTCACCATGGCATGGAAAAAACACCAACGCCCGACGCCGGCCTTAAGGGCTTGGTTGGACGTGGTCAGGGAAGCGTTCGGCAGGCGAAACAAATAAAATCAAATCATCAGGCCGTCTGAAAAAAAGGGGTGTCGTTATTACCCGGTTTCAGATGGCCTTTCCCGTTAAAAATGGTAAAACGGCCTAAAAAAGAGTAGAATATGGACCGTTTACAACTCTGCGCCTCTCAGCAGGCTTGAATTATGGACCTTCCCAGTTCGTCTTTGAACTTCCCATCTGATACACAACAACAATAATCATCCCGCCGAAATGCCTTCCCGCGTCTGGCGGGCGGAGCATTTATGAGCATCGAACAAACCCCTCCGAATCTCGACAATATCCCCGACAATGATGTGGTAGAAGACCGCATTTCTGACGATATCGACCGCATCCACGCCTTATGCGAAATCCTCGAGCCGTCCTTTGAACAAATCGAAGCAGGCATGCCGATTGAAGACGAAAGCCTGCGCGATAAGTTTACCGAGCTGACCGTCCTCTTGGCCGAGTTGCACCCTGCCGACGTGGCCGCCGTCTTGGAGTCCCTGCCGCCGCGCGAGCGTAACATCGTTTGGCTTTTGGTCGCCCCTGAAGACGACGGCGAAGTCTTGCTGGAAGTATCCGACGCCGTACGCGAAACGCTGATCGAGTCCATGGACAAAGACGAGCTGTTGGCCGCCGTCGATGATTTGGACGCAGACGAATTAGCAGAACTGGCAGACGACCTGCCGCACCAAGTGGTGTACGAAGCGCTGCAAACGCGTGATGAAGAAGAACGCGAGCA
>NZ_JBQCTZ010000198.1:0-6235 GCF_051963715.1 Neisseria sp. P0001.S005
AGTTGACGTACAAAAAGTTCAATAATCCGAATCAAGGCTTACGCCCTTAAACAACGGATAAAAGGCCGTCTGAAAAATTCCGTTTCAGACGGCCTTTGTTCCAAACAAGCAAGGAATTATGATGAAAAATATCGTCATCCTTATTTCCGGACGCGGCAGCAATATGCAGGCGATTGTGAATGCCAATATTCCCGATGCCAACATTGCAGCCGTATTGAGCAACAGCGAAACTGCAGCCGGATTGGCATGGGCAGCAGAGCGCGGTATTGCCACCGACAGTTTGAACCATAAAAACTTCGACTCGCGTTTAGCATTTGATCAGACCATGATGGAAAAAATCGATGCCTATCAGCCCGATTTGGTTGTATTGGCGGGCTTTATGCGTATTTTGACTCCGGAATTCTGCGCCCATTATGAAAACCGCCTGATAAACATCCATCCGTCCATCCTGCCTTCTTTCACCGGTCTGCATACCCACGAACGAGCATTGGAAGCAGGTTGCCGAGTGGCAGGCTGTACCATCCATTTCGTGACGCCCGAGCTGGATTGCGGCCCGATTATTTCACAAGGCATTGTTCCTATTTTGGACGGCGATACCGCTGACGACGTTGCCGCACGCGTGCTGACGGTTGAACACCAGCTTTTCCCGCAAGCCGTTACCGACTTTGTTGCAGGCCGTCTGAAAATCGAAGGCAACCGCGTTTTGAATGCACAACGTAATGCCGCCGGTCAAAGCCTGTTGGCTTAATTAAAACACCATACACACAAGGAAAACATCATGAATCCGATTAAAACAACCCTGCTGACACTTTCCCTACTTACAGCCTCCATCGGCGCGCAAGCCGTTGAATTGCCGCAATCTGCCGTTTTGCAATACTCAGGCAGCTACGGTATTCCTGCGACCATGACCTTCACACGCAGCGGCAACCAATACAAAATCGTTTCTACCATCAAAGTACCGCTTTACAATATCCGCTTTGAATCCGGCGGCAGCATCGACGGCACGACCTTGCATCCGTCTTACTACAAAGATGTACGCGGCGGTAAATTGTATGCCGAGGCCAAATTCTCCGGCGGCAACATCACTTACGGCAAAGCAGGCGATTTGAAAACCGAAAAATCCGGCCCGGCCATGGATTTGTTCGCTTTGGCATGGCAACTGGCCGCCAATGACGTGCGCCTGCCGTCAGGCTTGAAAATTACCAACGGTAAAAAACTGTATACCGTCGGCAGCATGAACAAAATCGGCAGCGAAAGCTATAAACTGAATGGCGGTACAACGCCTGTAAGCAAATATCGCGTCCGCCGCGGTGACGATACCGTGACTTACTCGTTTGCTTCCGATATCGACAATATCCCTGCGCAAATCAGCTATACCGATGATGGCAAAACCTACAACCTGAAACTGACTTCCGTCAAAATCAACGGTAAAGTAGTGAAACCGTAATCTTTATTTGCTCAAACAAGAAGGCCGTCTGAAAAGTTTTCAGACGGCCTTTATCTTTACAGCAACACAATATCGTATTGTTCCTGCGTGTAGGCGGTTTCGACTGCCAGCGAAATCGGTTTACCGATAAAGTCTATCAACATCGCCAGCGATTGCGATTCTTCGTCTAGGAACAAGTCGATGACATTTGGAGCGGCCAAAATGCGGAAGGCTTGGACATCGTAGCGGCGCGCTTCGCGGACGATTTCGCGTTGGATTTCGTAGCACACGGTTTGCGGCGTTTTCAGACGGCCCCGACCTTGGCAGGAAGGGCAGGGTTCGCAGAGGATTTGGCTTAAGTTTTCGCGCGAGCGTTTGCGGGTCAGTTCGACAAGACCCAGGCTGGTAAAGCCGTTGAGAGTGACACGGGTGCGGTCGAAACTGAGGGCTTTGGCAAGCTCTTGCAGGACGGCTTCGCGGTGGACTTCCTGCGCCATATCGATGAAGTCGATGATGATGATGCCGCCGAGGTTGCGCAGGCGAAGTTCGCGGGCGATGGTGTGGCAGGCTTCGAGGTTGGTACGGAAGATGGTTTCATCAAAATTGCGCGCGCCGACAAAGCCGCCGGTGTTGACATCGATGGTGGTCATGGCTTCGGTGGACTCGATGATGAGGTAGCTGCCGAAGTTGAGATTGACGCGCGGTTGCAGGGCGCGGGCGATTTCCTGCTCGATGTTGTGGGTTTCAAATAGGGGGCGTTCGCCTTTGAACAGCTCGATTCTGCCCAATGCACCTTGAACGTATTGTTCGGCAAACTGGGTCATGCGGCGGTGGTTTTCAGTGGAATCGACCAGGATTTTGTGCGTATCGAGGCTGAACATATCTCGTAATACGCGCAGGCTTAATGGCAAATCTTGATAGAGCAGGGTTTCGGGCGGCTGAATTTTTGCCTGTTTTTGAATGTGTTCCCACACTTTGGTCAGATAGTTGATGTCTGATTGCAGTTGGTCATCGGAGGCGTTTTCAGCATTGGTGCGGATAATATAGCCGTGGCAGGCGTTTTCGGGCAGCAGGTTGTTGAGACGCTCCCTCAAACTGCTGCGTTCGGCATCGTCTTCAATGCGTTGGGAAATGCCGATGTGGTCTTCTTGCGGAAGATGGACGAGGAAACGGCCGGCCAGCGAGATTTGGGTGGACAGGCGCGCGCCTTTGGTATTGATGGGGTCTTTGATGACCTGAACCAAGACAGACTGGCCTTCAAAGAGCATATGTTCGATGCGTTGGGTTTCGTCCGGGTTGCGGCGTTGTTCGAGGACGTCGACGATATGCAAAAACGCGGCGCGTTCCAAGCCGATATCGATGAACGCGCTTTGCATGCCGGGAAGGACGCGTTTGACGACGCCTAAATAAATATTGCCGACCAAGCTATGGCCGCTGTTGCGCTCGATGTGCAGCTCGCAGATATTGTTCTCTTCCAAAACAGCCACACGCGTTTCTTGCGGAGTGATGTTGACGAGGACGGTTTCGGACGGACGCACGGCGTCCTTGGGGATGGGAATTCCTGAAAGCATGGGGATACCTGATTTTGAATAGAAAAACTTTTGCGATGTGTTCTTCTCCAAAAAACAAATGGCAAAAGTCATTCTGCGAAAGCGCTTATCATACTTTAATTATGGTTTTTCCGCATCTGCACAAATGTTTATGGTCAAGAGGCCGTCTGAATGTTTTTTACAACCGTACGGCGGGAATACTTGTAAAATAGCATCTATGCCCATATAGTCATGAACATTGGTATTTTGGAAGAGATCATGCAAACCGTTACTGTTTATACCGGTCCATATTGCCCGTACTGCACCATGGCGAAAAGGCTTTTGCAGGCGGTGGGTGTGAAAGAAATCAACGAAATCCGCATCGACGGCAATCCGGAAGTTTTTGCCGAAATGCAGCAGCTTTCCGGCCAGAGCAGCGTGCCGCAGATTTTTATCGGCGACACCCATGTCGGTGGCTTTACCGATTTGTACCGCTTGCAGCAGGAAGGCAAGTTGGACGAATTACTGAATCCTTAACCCTTAACTTAGGAAAATAAAATGAGCGAAGAATTGCAACCCGTATTCAGCGTTGAGCGTCTGTATGTAAAAGACTTGTCTTTGGAAGTGCCTCACGCACCACAAATCTTCTTGGAACAAGGCGAGCCTGAAGTGGATATGCGCATTTCTACCGGCAGCACCAAACTGGAAGACGGCTTCTACAGCGTTGACGTTACCGTGACCGTGACTGCCAAACTGAACGAAGAGCGCACCATGTTCTTGAACGAAGTAACCCAAAGCGGCATCTTCCGTCTGGAAAACATTCCTGAAGAAGACGTACAACTGCTGCTGGGCGTTGCTTGTCCAAACATCCTGTTCCCTTACGCACGCGAAGCCATTTCCAACAGCGTAACCCGCGCCGGCTTCCCACCTGTACTGCTTGCTCCGATCAACTTCGAAGCAATCTACGAAGAACAACAGGGAGCTAACGCTTAATCGCGTTATACCTAAATTAAGGCCGTCTGAAACATTACGTTCAGACGGCCTTTTTGTTTTCGGATAAAATACAGCAAACTTTCAATCAGCTGCCTTTTAAGATGACGCCCGAAACCCAAAAACAGCTCAAAATCACCGACGTTTCCGCCAAGAAGCTCGACAAACTCAACCTCCATACCGCATGGGATTTGGTTTTGCATCTGCCGCTGCGTTACGAGGACGAGACGCACATCATGCCGATTAAGGATGCGCCGATCGGCGTGCCGTGTCAGGTCGAGGGCGAAGTCATCCATCAGGAAGTAACGTTCAAACCGCGCAAGCAGTTGATTGTCCAAATCGCCGACGGTTCCGGCAGCGTCCTTTTTCTGCGCTTCATCCACTTTTACGCCAGCCATCAGAAACAGATGGCGGTCGGCAAACGCATCCGCGCCGTGGGCGAAATCAAACATGGGTTTTACGGCGACGAGATGATTCATCCCAAAATCCGCGATGCCGAGAGCAGCGGTTTGGCGGAAAGCCTCACACCGATTTATCCGACCGTAAACGGTTTAAATCAACCCACTTTGCGCCGCATCATTCAGACGGCCTTGGACGTCACGCCGCTGCATGACACGCTGCCCGATGCCTTATTGGGTCGTCTGAAACTGCCGCACCTCGCCGAAAGCCTGCGCCTTTTGCATTCGCCGCCGCCGAGTTTTACCATCCACCAGCTTTCCGACGGCGCGCTTCCTGCATGGCAGCGGCTCAAATTCGACGAACTTTTGGCGCAACAGTTGTCCATGCGGCTGGCGCGGCAGAAGCGTGTCAGCGGCACGGCGGCGGCATTGGGCGGCGACGGCACATTGACCCAAGCCCTGCGCCACGCCCTGCCGTTTGCCCTGACCAATGCACAAGAAAGAGTCGTATCCGAAATCCGCCGCGACATGGCGCAAACCCATCCCATGCACCGCCTGCTGCAAGGCGATGTCGGCAGTGGCAAAACCATCGTCGCCGCCTTGTCCGCGCTGACCGCCATCGAATCCGGCGCACAGGCGGCTGTGATGGCGCCGACCGAAATCCTTGCAGAACAGCATTTCATCAAGTTCAAACAATGGCTCGAACCCTTAGGACTCGAAGTCGTCTGGCTTTCCGGCAGCCAGCGCAAAAAAGCCAAAGACGAAGCCAAAGCCAAACTTGCCGACGGTACCGTCAAAATCGCCGTCGGCACGCACGCCCTGTTTTCAGACGACGTCGAGTTCCAAAATCTGGGCTTGGTGATTGTGGACGAGCAACACCGCTTCGGCGTCGCCCAACGCCTCGCCCTCAAAAACAAAGGGCGCGACGTCCACCAGCTGATGATGTCCGCCACGCCCATCCCGCGCACGCTTGCCATGAGTTTCTTCGCCGATTTGGACGTATCCGTCATCGACCAATTACCGCCCGGGCGTACCCCGATTAAAACCCGCCTTGTCAACAACGTCCGCCGCGCCGAAGTCGAAGGCTTCGTCCTCAACATCTGCCGCAAAGGGCAGCAGGCATATTGGGTCTGCCCGCTGATTGAAGAAAGCGAAACCCTGCAACTGCAAACCGCCACAGAAACCCTCGAGCAGCTTCAGGCAGCCTTGCCCGAACTCAACATCGGCTTGGTACACGGGCGCATGAAGGCTGCCGAAAAAGCCGAAGTCATGGCTCAGTTTGCCGCAGGCCGTCTGAACGTCTTGGTCGCCACCACCGTTATCGAAGTCGGCGTAGATGTGCCCAACGCCGCCCTGATGGTCATCGAACACGCCGAGCGCATGGGCTTGGCACAGCTTCACCAATTACGCGGACGGGTAGGGCGCGGCGCGGCGGAAAGCGTGTGCGTCCTCCTGTTTGCCGAACCCTTGAGCGAACTTGCCAAAGCGCGGCTGAAAGTCATCTACGAACACACCGACGGCTTCGAAATCGCCCGCCAAGACCTCAACATCCGCGGCCCCGGAGAATTTCTCGGCGCGCGCCAAAGCGGTGTCCCCATGCTGCGCTTCGCCAACCTCGAAGAAGACCTGCACCTCTTGGAACAAGCGCGCGAAATCGCCCCGATGCTGATTGAACAAAACCCCGAAATCGTCGAAGCGCATTTGGCAAGATGGCTTTCCAGCAGGGAAGGTTATTTGGGCGTATAAAATTTGCTTTATAAAGAAAAAGGCCGTCTGAAATATTTCAGACGGCCTTATGATTTGTGTTGATGCGGTTTTTAGAAACCTTGCGCCAACATGGCATCGGCAACTTTGACGAAACCGGCAATGTTCGCACCATTGACGTAGTTCAC
>NZ_JBQCTZ010000199.1:0-6205 GCF_051963715.1 Neisseria sp. P0001.S005
ATTCAATCGCATAGAACTTGATAGGCGGCGCCTATTGTCAAGCACCCTTCGGCGAAAGTGGGCATAAGTTTTAAAAATAAAAGCATGTTTCCGAAATGGAAAACTGACGGATTATAGCGGATAAGAGGCCGTCTGAAAAGGGATTTTATACCTTTCTGTCCTGTTTTCCATCCGTCTGTACCGCCTTTTGGCGGGCCGCTTCAAACTCCGCCTGTTCCTGCCGTTTCATCCGGCGGTTGCGGCGACGGATGGTCACGACGAAGACCGTGAACACAGTGGGCAACACTGCCCAAAAAACCAAATAAATCAACGCGCGCGCAATACTCGGCTGCGCGGCGGAAAACATCACGGCGACAAAAAGATAGCCGATGGCGACAATATGCCACATTGTGTGCGTCCTGTTTGAATGTTAACAAAATCGTTATAATCGCAACATTCTACCGCAATCCCGAAAGGCCGTCTGAAAATGAGGAATCCCGACAAATCGACATTACGCAAACAGTTCCGCCGCGCACGCGCCCAAATGAGCGCAGACGAGCGAAACGCCTCCACCGAAACCATCAGCCGCCTGCTCAAACCCTACATCAAAAAAGGACGGAAAATTGGCGTGTATTGGCCGATAGGCAAGGAATTGCGACTGGATGGCTTTGTCCGTGCCGCACAAAAACGCGGCGCAAAACTCTACCTACCCTATATCGAACCGAACACGCGGCGGATGTGGTTTACCCCCTACCCTGCCGACGGCACCAAACAAGAACGCAAACGCGGCCGCGCCAAATTGAGCGTTCCCCAATTTACCGGCAAAAAAATCCGCGTCCACCAACTCAGCCTGCTGCTGGTTCCCATCGTCGGCATCGACAAACGCGGCTACCGCCTCGGACAAGCCGGCGGCTATTACGACGCCACCCTCTCCGCCATGAAATACCGCCTACAAACCCAAACCCTGGGCGTAGGCTTTGGCTGCCAACTGACCGACACACTGCCGACCGAACCCCACGACCTGCCGCTGGACGGGTTTGTATCGGAGTCGGGCGTGCTGATGTTCAAACATCATTAATCAATAGCTTTCAGACGACCTCAGAGATGCCGTCCGTTAAGACACTATAAATGGTCGTCTGAAAACTCAAACCATCAAATACAAAAGAAGAAACCCCCATGACTGATTTTTCATCCACTCCCGTTTTATCCTTCGACCGCGTCCGTCTCGAACCTTTAACAACGGCACACGAAGCCGGTTTGCGCGAAGCAGTTTGCGACGGTGAAGTCTGGAAGCTCAATGTAACCACCGCGCCCGAACCCGAGCAAGTGGCGGACTATATCCGCACTGCTATGCAAACCCGTCTCGCCTTTGCCGTCATCGACGAAGACACGGGAAAAATTGTCGGCTCGACTTCGCTTTACCACATCGACCCCGCCATCCCACGCCTCTACATCGGTTTCACATGGTATGCCCTGTCGGCACAGCGCACGCACATCAATACCGCCTGCAAAATCATGTTGCTCGACTACGTTTTCGACACTTTAAACTGCCGCTGCGCCTGCTGGCAGACCGACAACCTCAACACCGCCTCCCAACGCGCCATCGAACGCTTGGGCGCACACCAAGACGGCATCTTGCGCTGCCACAAGCTGCGGAAAGACGGTAGCGTGCGCGATACGGTCGAATACAGCCTGCTGCGTGAGGAATGGCCGCAGGCAAGGGCAAAACTGCTCAAAAAAGCGGCAGCTTATGACGCATCCTGAAAAAACGTTTTCTTCTTCATTTTTTCATCAAAACACGCCCATCTTGCTGACAATCCGAACTCTTTAAAAAATTAATGAAATAAGGTGCAACACCGTCAATCCCCTGATAAATAAAGGCCGTCTGAAAGTTTCAGACGGCCTTTATTCGGATTAACCCTTACTTCGCATCTTTAAATCCGCGTTTCAAATGCACCATCAACAATGCGACGGCGGCAGGGGTTACGCCGGAAATGCGGCTGGCTTGGCCGACGGTTTCGGGTTTGTGCTGGTTGAGCTTTTGTTGCACTTCTGCCGACAAACCTTTGACTTTGCTGTAATCGATATCCTCGGGCAGCTTTAAGGTTTCGATGTCGCGGCGGCTGTCGATTTCTTCGTTTTGGCGGTCGATATAGCCTTGGTATTTGACTTGGATTTCGACTTGTTCGACCACGCTGTCGGCAAGTGCGGTTTCAGGTTGTGCGTCGGGCAGGGTCATCAGCGCGGCGTAGTCGAGGTTCGGGCGGCGCAGGAGGTCGTGCAGGTTGGCTTCGCGGCTGAGTTTTTGTCCGAACACGCGGATTTGTTCGTCTTCGGCGAGTTTTTGCGGCGTGTACCATGTTGTTTTCAAACGTTGGATTTCGCGCTCGATGGCTTCGCGTTTTTCGTTGAACATACGCCATTGCGCTTCACCCACCAAGCCGATTTTGTGGCCGTCTTCGGTCAGGCGCATGTCGGCGTTGTCTTCCCTGAGTTGCAGGCGGTATTCGGCGCGGCTGGTGAACATGCGGTAGGGTTCGTTCACGCCTTTGGTGATGAGGTCGTCCACCAATACGCCGAGATAGGCTTGTTCGCGGCGCAGCAGGAGCGGGTCTTGTTCGCGGACGTATTGCACGGCGTTCGCGCCTGCGAGCAGGCCTTGTGCGGCGGCTTCTTCGTAGCCGGTGGTGCCGTTGATTTGTCCGGCGAAGAAGAGGCCTTGGATGGTTTTGGTTTCGAGGCTGGCTTTGAGGTTGCGCGGGTCGAAGTAGTCGTATTCGATGGCGTAGCCGGGACGCAGGATATGGGCGTTTTCCAGGCCTTTCATGCTGCGCACGAGCGCGATTTGGATGTCGAACGGCAGGCTGGTGGAGATACCGTTGGGGTAGTATTCGTTGGTGGTCAGGCCTTCGGGTTCGAGGAAAATCTGGTGGCTGTCTTTGTCGGCGAAGCGGTTGATTTTGTCTTCGATAGACGGGCAGTAGCGCGGGCCGACGCCTTCGATTTTGCCGGTGAACATGGGGCTGCGGTCGAAGCCGCTGCGGATAATGTCGTGGGTTTGCAGGTTGGTATGCGTAATCCAGCAGGACACTTGGCGCGGGTGCATATCGGCGTTGCCGCGCACGGAAAAGACGGGAACGGGTGTGTCGCCGGGCTGTTCGGTGAGCTGGGAGAAATCAATCGTGCGGCCGTCGATGCGCGGCGGCGTGCCGGTTTTCAGACGGCCTTGTGGCAGGTTCAATTCGCGTAAACGGCCGCCCAAGGATTTGGCGGCGGGGTCGCCGGCGCGGCCGCCTTCGTAATTTTCCAAACCGATATGGATTTTGCCGGACAAAAACGTGCCGGCGGTCAACACGACGGCGCGTGCTTTAAACTCCACGCCCATCGCGGTAACCACGCCACTGATGCGTTCTCCGTCGAGTGTGACGTCTTCGACGGCTTGTTGGAAAAGGTCGAGGTTTTCTTGGTTTTCCAACATTTCGCGGATGGCGGCTTTATATAGGATACGGTCGGCCTGCGCGCGCGTGGCTCGCACTGCCGCGCCTTTGCTGGCATTCAAGCGGCGGAACTGGATGCCGGATTTGTCGGTGGCCAGCGCCATTGCGCCGCCCAATGCGTCGAGTTCGCGCACGAGGTGGCCTTTGCCGATACCGCCGATGGAGGGGTTGCACGACATTTGTCCGAGCGTTTCGATGTTGTGTGTGAGCAAAAGCGTCTGCGCGCCCATGCGTGCGGCGGCAAGCGCGGCTTCGGTACCGGCATGGCCGCCACCGACGACAATCACGTCGTAGGTTTTGGGGTAAATCATGTAAGTCATTTTTATGTGTTCTGTAAAGGTTTCAGACGGCCTTTTGTTGATCAGGCCGTCTGAAAAGTGGAATCAAATCTTAAAACCAAGCTTAAAAGGTATAGCCTGTTTCCAATTCGTCATCGCCGACCAATTCGACCAGCAACGCATACAGCGGCGCCAAATCGTTGTAACGGCGGGATACGCGGCGCAAGTAGTTCAGGAAGCGCGGAATTTCAGGACGGTATTTGTCTTTGCCGTCGCGGTAGTACAGGCGGGCAAAAATACCGGCCACTTTCAAATGGCGTTGTACACCCATCCATTCAAACCAGCGGTAGAACTCGTCAAACTCGGCAGGCACAGGCAGCTGGGCGGCGCGTGCTTTTTCCCAGTAACGGATAACCAAGTCCAATACAAATTCTTCTTCCCATTCGATAAATGCATCGCGCAACAGCGACACCAAATCATAGGAAATCGGGCCGTAAAGCGCGTCTTGGAAGTCCAACACGCCCGGACGGCCTTTCGCCAACATTAAGTTGCGGACAATAAAGTCGCGATGAACATACACTTTGGGCTGCGCCAACAGGGGCGGCAACAGCGTATCAACAGTTTGCTGCCACAACTGGCGTTGTTTGAAGGTCAGCTCACGGCCCAATTCTTTAGCCACAAACCATTCGGGGAACAAGTTAATCTCGCGCAGCATGACTTCGCGGTCGTATTCCGGCAGTTTGCCGGGCTGGCTGGCCTTTTGCAGTTCGATCAGTTCGTCAATGGCTTCGAGCAGCAGGGCTTTATGGGCGGTTTCGCTGTTTTCCTGATTCATGGCGGTCAGGAATGTGGTATTGCCCAAATCGTTCAATACCATAAAGCCCAACGCTTCATCCACATGAAGCACTTGCGGTACATTGACCATGTTAAACAGTTTTTGCACTTTCAAATACGGCGCAACACTCATCTTCTCAGGAGGCGCGTCCATACAGATAACGGTCTGGCCGTCTGAAAACGTCGCGCGGAAATAGCGGCGGAAGTCGGCATCGGCTGCCGCAAAGCTCAATTCGAACGGCTGGTTCGGGTAAACAGACTCCAGCCAGTTTTGTAATTCGGTTTGTCGTTGCATAGCGGTATCGCAGAATTTCAGGTTACAATAACCGCTATTCTAACTGGCAAACCGATTTAAGGGGCGATTTTGGCTCGTTTATTTTCACTCAAACCCTTGGTACTCGCCTTAATTATGGGCTTTGGCGCAACAGCCGTGCGCGCGGAAGATGCTTCTGTTCCGCAGGCGGAAGACTATACCCCTGCCCACACCTCCGCATCCAAACCGGCAAAAACCAGCCAAAGCGAAGCCGATCCGCTTTCTTTGGGCAGCACTTGCCTGTTTTGCGACCACGAAGATGCCAAGCTGGCCGAAACCGCCGAAATCAAACGCAGCGGCGAGCCTGCCCTGCCTGCCGATTACACCCGCGTCAACGCCGATAAAATAGAAGGTCAGACCCAAGTCGGCGTCCGTGCCGAAGGCGACGTCATTGTCGAGCGCAATGCCGACGTTCTCAACGCCGATTGGGCGCAATACGACCAAGCCACCGATACCGTTACCGCCGGCGACCGCTTTACCCTATATCAAAACGGTTCGACCGTATCCGGCGACCAATTGGTTTACAACCTCAAAGACCAAACCGGTTCCGGCACTGCCGTGCGCCTCAATACCGAACAAGGCGGCCGCCGCCTTCAAAGTGTCAGCGAAAAAGCCGAACTCAAAGGCAAAGGCCTCTACAAACTCATCAATACCAAATTCAACACCTGTTCGCCCGGCGATGCCAGCTGGTATATCCAAGCGCAAAGCATTGAGGCCGATGAATCGACTGGTATCGGCGTGGCCAAACACGCTTCGCTCGTATTCGGCGGCGTATCCGTCCTCTACACGCCTTGGGCGGACTTCCCCATCAATGGCAACCGCAAAAGCGGCCTGCTCGTTCCGACCATTGCCACAGGTTCAGACGGCCTTGAGCTGAGCCTGCCCTACTACTTCAACCTTGCGCCGAATTTGGATGCCACCATCCGTCCGGGCATCATCAGCAAACGCGGCGTGCAACTGGGCGGCCAAGTCCGTTATCTGCAACCGAATTACAGCGGCGAAGTCGATGGCGACTGGATGCCGAACGACCAAAAAAGCGTCCACAACAACCGCTATCAGTTCAAATGGAAACACCAGCAGCAGCTGAACAGCAAAATCAGCGGCGGCATCAACTACAACCAAGTTTCTGACGACGATTACTACCGCGACTTCTACGGCCGCGAAGACATCGCGCGCAACGTCAACCTCGACCGTCAGGCATGGCTCAATTACAGCGAAAAACTGTTGGGCGGCAGCTTCGACGGCTCGTTGCGCGTACAAAAATATCAAACGCTGGCCAACCAAGACGGTTATAAAGACGAGCC
>NZ_JBQCTZ010000200.1:0-6037 GCF_051963715.1 Neisseria sp. P0001.S005
TGAAATTTGTTTGACGGAAACGAGAAAACTATGTCCCAACAATACGTCTATTCTATGCTGCGCGTGAGCAAGGTTGTACCGCCGCAAAAAACCATTATTAAAGACATTTCCCTTTCATTCTTTCCTGGTGCAAAAATCGGTTTGCTCGGTTTGAACGGTGCGGGTAAATCTACTGTACTGCGGATTATGGCGGGCGTGGATAAAGAATTTGAGGGCGAAGCCGTGCCGATGGGCAGCATTAAAATCGGCTACCTGCCGCAAGAGCCCGAGCTTGATCCTGAGAAAACCGTGCGCGAGGAAGTGGAAAGCGGTTTGGGCGAAGTAGCTGCCGCGCAGAAACGTTTGGAAGAAGTGTATGCCGAGTACGCCAATCCTGATGCGGATTTTGACGCGCTGGCGGAAGAGCAGGGCCGCTTGGAAGCAATTATTGCGGCGGGTTCGTCCACGGGCGGTGGTGCGGAACACGAATTGGAAATCGCCGCCGATGCGCTGCGCCTGCCGGAATGGGATGCCAAAATCGGCAATCTGTCCGGCGGTGAAAAACGGCGCGTCGCTTTGTGCAAACTCTTGTTGAGCAAGCCCGACATGTTGCTGCTGGACGAGCCGACCAACCACTTGGATGCGGAATCGGTCGAATGGCTGGAGCAATTCCTCGTGCGCTTCCCCGGCACGGTGGTCGCGGTAACGCACGACCGCTACTTCCTCGACAACGCTGCCGAATGGATTTTGGAACTCGACCGCGGCCACGGTATTCCGTGGAAAGGCAATTACTCGTCTTGGCTGGAGCAGAAAGAAAAACGCTTGGAAAACGAGGCAAAATCCGAAGCCGCGCGTGTAAAAGCGATGAAGCAGGAATTGGAATGGGTGCGCCAAAATGCCAAAGGCCGCCAAGCCAAGTCCAAAGCGCGTCTGGCGCGTTTTGAGGAAATGAGCAACTACGAATACCAAAAACGCAATGAAACGCAGGAAATCTTCATTCCCGTCGCCGAGCGTTTGGGTAACGAAGTAATTGAATTTGTGAATGTTTCCAAATCGTTCGGCGATAAAGTGCTGATTGACGATTTGAGCTTCAAAGTGCCTGCGGGCGCGATTGTCGGCATCATTGGCCCGAACGGCGCGGGTAAATCGACGCTGTTCAAAATGATTGCGGGCAAAGAGCAGCCTGATTCGGGTGAAGTGAAAATCGGCCAAACCGTGAAAATGAGCCTGATCGATCAAAGCCGCGAAGGTTTGCAAAACGACAAAACCGTGTTCGACAACATTGCCGAAGGTCGCGACATTTTGCAGGTCGGACAGTTTGAAATCCCTGCCCGCCAGTATTTGGGTCGTTTCAACTTTAAAGGCAGCGACCAAAGCAAAATCGCTGGACAGCTTTCCGGTGGTGAACGCGGACGTTTGCACTTGGCAAAAACCTTGTTGAGCGGCGGCAATGTGTTGCTGCTGGACGAACCGTCCAACGACCTCGACGTGGAAACCCTGCGCGCGCTGGAAGACGCATTGCTGGAATTTGCCGGCAGCGTAATGGTGATTTCGCATGACCGCTGGTTCCTCGACCGCATCGCCACGCATATCTTGGCGTGCGAAGGCGATTCGAAATGGGTGTTCTTCGACGGCAACTATCAGGAATATGAAGCCGATAAGAAACGCCGTTTGGGCGAAGAGGGCGCGAAACCGAAACGGATTAAATATAAACCGGTAACGCGTTGATAGGAAAATAAGAAAACGTCGTCTGAAAACTTGAAAAAGGGTTTTCAGACGACGTTTTTGTTAAGCAGGGATTGTTCGGGCGTTGTTTGTCTAACGGGTTGATTCATAATATATAACGCCTGTTGAAACAAGGAACGGGTCGTCTGAAAACGTGTGATGCTTGTTTTCAGACGACCTTTTTGTATGCAGTCCGTTATTTTTGCTTACGCAGTTGCGGGTGGTTTTTCAGATTGTCCAAGAGGATGTCAATCATACGCGGTGCGGTTTGGGCAAGGTCGAAACTTTTGTCGGACGAGAGCCAACGCCAAATCAGACCGTCCAGCATCGATTTGATGAAGATGACCGCCATGTCGGTATCCAAATCTTCGGATAAGGCATGTTGTGCGATGGATTTGGTCAGGACTTCGGTAATTTTCTCGCGCCAAATCGATTGATGTTTATCCGCAATGTCGATGACGGCGGCGTTCTGCTCGGTGTGTTCGCATTTTAAAAACAAAATGCTGTGGAATTTATAGTGGATGTCGTTGGTTTGCAGGCGCGTGAAAAAGTGCATCAAGGTGCGGCGGAAAAGCGGCCACTCTTGTTCATCGCTATCGGTCGCGTCCTGATGCATACAGTTTTCGATGTCGTCGCAAATACGCTGGAAGAGGGCGTCGAACAAGTCTTCTTTGTTTTTGAAATGCCAATACAAAGCGCCGCGCGTGACGCCGGCGGCTTGGGCGATTTCGTTGAGGGAAGTGCGCGCGATGCCTTTTTGGTAGAAGGTTTCCAGTGCGGCGAGCATGAGATGTTCTTTGGTTTTAAGGGCTTCGGTTTTGGTTTTCCGCATGATGCCTGTTTCAAGTTAAGTGGAATGTTGGGGATTATAAAAAATACTTTGTATCCATGCAAGCATGTATGTATAATGACTCCTGTAATTGAGATTGGCTCTCAAGTATAAAATAATTTTTCAGACGACCTGCTCCGGATATTGAGGCAGGTTATTGTTGTTTCGGAACCAAAAATCGGCTATGATGACAAAGTATAGGGTAAACCCTCATAACAATTATATAGATAGGAAAAGTAATGGCTTCTTATGCTTCTAAGGTGATGCGCATGGCGGCAATCGCTGCCGCTACTGCGTTGGCTCTTTCAGCGTGTAACAAAGGCACCGATGCGACGCAAGGTGCAAAAGATGGAAAAGGGCAGCAGGCAGCTGCACAAAAAGAAGCTCCGCCACCGGTGGTCGGTGTCGTTACCGTCCATCCTGAAACCGTCGCGCTGACGACCGAGCTGCCGGGTCGGTTGGAGTCGCTGCGTACCGCGGATGTCCGCGCCCAAGTCGGCGGTATCATCCAAAAACGCCTGTTTCAAGAGGGCAGCTATGTCCGCGCCGGACAGCCGCTTTACCAAATCGATAGTTCCACCTATGAAGCAAATCTGGAAAGCTCGCGCGCCCAGTTGGCAAGCGCGCAGGCAACCCTTGCCAAAGCCAATGCCGACTTGGCGCGTTACAAGCCGCTGGTTGCCGCCGATGCCATCAGTAAACAGGACTACGATGCGGCGGTAACGGCGAAACGCTCTGCCGAAGCAAGCGTCAAAGCGGCTCAGGCGGCGATTAAATCTGCCGGTATCAATCTGAACAGGGCGCGCATTACCGCGCCGATTTCAGGTTTCATCGGGCAGTCCAAAGTATCCGAAGGTACGCTGTTGAACGCGGGTGATACGACCGTTCTGGCAACCATCCGCCAAACCAATCCTATGTATGTGAACATCACTCAATCTGCGACCGAAGTAATGAAGCTGCGCCAACAGGTTGCCGAGGGCAAGCTGTCGGGCGTGGACGGTGCGATTGAAGTGGGCATCAAGTTCGACAACGGCGAAGTTTATCCTCATAAAGGCCGTTTGCTGTTCTCCGATCCGTCTGTTAACGAAACGACCGGACAAATCACGCTGCGCGCTTCAGTGCCGAACGACAAAAATATCCTGATGCCCGGTCTTTATGTGCGCGTCTTGATGGAACAAGTGGCTGCCGACAATGCCTTCGTCGTGCCGCAGCAGGCAGTAACGCGCGGTACGAAAGATACTGTAACGATTGTGAACGCCAAAGGCGAAATGGAGCCGCGCGAGGTAACAGTCACCCAGCAGCAGGGAACCAACTGGATTATCACTGCGGGTCTGAACGACGGCGACAAAGTCGTTGTGGACGGCACCAGTATCGCCGCCATGAGTGGCGCGAAAAAGGTAACGCCTAAAGAATGGACATCTCCTGAAAATGCGGCGGCATCTGCTGCCGGAGCTGCTCCGAAAGCTGCTTCCGAAGCGAAAAAAGACGTTCAGATGACCTTTGAAGCCAAACCGGCATCTGCGGCTAAATAAGGAAGGCATCCATGGCTAAGTTTTTTATTGACCGCCCCATTTTTGCATGGGTGATTGCGATTTTTATCATCGCAGCGGGTATTTTCGGCATTCAAAAACTGCCGATTTCCCAATATCCGTCCGTTGCTGCACCGACCATTACTTTGCGCGCTACTTATCCGGGCGCTTCTGCTCAGGTAATGGAAGACAGCGTACTGGCCGTTATCGAACGTAATATGTACGGTGTGGAAGGTTTGGACTATATGACGACTTCTGCCAATTCCAGCGGCAGCGGCAGCGTCAGTCTGACGTTTACACCTGAGACCGATGAAGATTTGGCGCAGGTGGACGTGCAGAACAAATTGTCGGAAGTGTTGTCCACATTGCCGTCTACCGTACAGCAATATGGTGTAACCGTATCTAAAGCGCGTTCCAACTTCTTGCAAGTGGTCATGCTTTCTTCTGAAAAGCAATCCATTGAGGAAATGAACGATTACGCCCAGCGCAATATCATTCCTGAACTGCAGCGTATCGACGGGGTAGGGCAGGTACAATTGTTTGGTGCGCAACGCGCCATGCGTATTTGGGTTGACCCGAAAAAACTGCAAAACTACAACCTGTCTTTTGCAACGGTAACCAATGCGCTTGCGACACAAAACATTCAAATCTCAGCAGGCTCCATCGGTTCTTTGCCGGCGGCTGCAGGTCAGACCATTTCGGCGACCGTTACAGCGCAAGGTCAGCTGAGCACTGCTGAAGAGTTCGGCAACATCATTTTGGTATCCAATACTGACGGCTCGAACGTCTATCTGAAAGACGTTGCCAAAGTCAGCTTGGGTATGCAGGACTATTCTACTTCTACACGCTTGAACGGCGTGAACACCACCGGTATGGCAGTGATGCTGTCTAACAGCGGTAACGCTTTGGCAACGGCGACTGCAGTAAAAGAAAAAATGGCGGTTTTGCAGAAGTATTTTCCAGACGGCATGAGCTGGAAAGTTCCTTACGATACTTCCAAATTTGTGGAAATTTCGATTGAGAAAGTGATCCATTCGCTTTTGGAAGCCATTGTTTTGGTATTCTTAGTGATGTATCTCTTCCTGCAAAACATCCGCTATACGCTGATTCCGACCATTGTTGTACCGATTTCCCTGTTGGGCGGTTTTGCCTTTATCTCATACATGGGTATGTCGATTAACGTATTGACCATGTTTGCGATGGTATTGGTGATCGGTATTGTGGTCGACGATGCGATTGTGGTCGTTGAAAACGTTGAGCGTATTATGGCGAGCGAAGGTCTGTCGCCTAAGGCTGCAACCAAAAAAGCGATGGGTCAGATTTCCGGTGCGGTAATCGGTATTACTGCCGTGTTGATGTCTGTATTTGTGCCGCTGGCGATGTTTAGCGGTGCAACCGGTAACATTTACAAACAGTTTGCCCTGACCATTGCGGCATCGATCGGCTTCTCCGCATTCCTTGCTTTGACGCTGACTCCGGCATTGTGTGCCACCATGCTCAAACCGATTCAGAAGGGTCATCACGAAGAGAAAAAAGGTTTCTTCGGTTGGTTTAACAAAAAATTTGACAACTGGACACACGGCTATGAAGGCTGGGTTGCCAAAGTCTTGCGCAAGACTTTGCGCATGATGGTTGTCTATATTGGTTTGACTGTTGTGGGCGTATTCCTGTTTATGCGTCTGCCGACTTCCTTCTTGCCGTCTGAAGACCAAGGTAACTTGATGTTGAGCGTACAATTGCCTGCCGGTGCAACCAAAGAGCGTACCGATGCAACTTTGGCTCAAATCACTCAACTGGCAAAATCTATACCTGAGATTGAGAACATTATTACCGTTTCCGGCTTCAGTTTTTCAGGCTCCGGTCAAAACATGGCTTTGGGCTTTGTCATTCTGAAAGATTGGAGCGAACGTACTGCTCCGGGCAGCGATGCGACTTCTATTTCCGGTAAGTTGACCGGTATGATGATGGCTACGCT
>NZ_JBQCTZ010000201.1:0-5972 GCF_051963715.1 Neisseria sp. P0001.S005
TGCAGCATATGAGTATTACCAAGAAACTCAGCCTAAAGGGACAGTAACGGTCGGTCCGATTTCTGCTTTTGCTGTGGGCAAATCAGGAAACGGCTACACTGACGGCACAAATTACCACTGATATTTCTCATCGTTCAAACGATCTCTAGGGGTCGTCTGTAACTTTCTTAACTTCAATTTTATGAATACACCCAAGCAACCCTTCTTCCGTCCTGAAGTCTCCGTTGCCCGCCAAACCAGTTGTTCCAACAAAAGGCCGTCTGAAACTTAATTTGTCAAAGTTTCAGACGGCCTTTATTCAACAAAGATAGCAGAAGTTAATTCGCCATATCCCCCATCTTTGCTACAATATCCCTTTTCTTTTTTATTGATTCCACTATGACAACCGCACCCCAAACCAGCACTTGGCGCAAGATTTTCTCGCGCAGTATGCTGATTTGTATCTTTACAGGCTTCACTTCGGGGTTGCCGCTTTATTTTCTGATCAACCTGATTCCAGCATGGTTGCGCAGCGAACATGTCGATTTGAAAACCATCGGCCTGATGGCACTTATCGGGCTGCCTTTCACTTGGAAATTTATCTGGTCTCCCGTCATTGATTTGGTCAGATTACCTTTTTTAGGACGGCGGCGCGGTTGGATGCTGGTTACGCAAATTGGTTTGCTGCTGACCTTGCTCATTTACGCCTTCCTAAATCCTGCTCAGCATTTATATGTAATTATGGGCTTATCGTTGGTGGTCGCCTTTTTCTCTGCCAGCCAAGATATTGTATTGGATGCATTTCGACGCGAAATTTTGTCAGATGAAGAATTAGGCTTAGGCAACTCTATCCACGTCAATGCCTACCGTATCGCCGCTTTGGTACCCGGCTCGCTCAGCTTGATTCTGGCCGACTTAATGCCTTGGCACAACGTATTCATCATCACGGCGCTATTTATGTTGCCGGGTCTGCTGATGACCCTGTTTTTAGCCAAAGAGCCTGATATTCCCCCAACTGTGCCTCGTACATTTGCCCAAACAGTCTCTGACCCTTTCAGTGAGTTCTTCTCACGCAAAGGAATCAAACAGGCCATATTGGTATTGCTGTTTATCTTTCTCTACAAACTGGGCGACAGTATGGCAACGTCTCTGGCAACGCCGTTTTATCTGGACATGGGCTTCAGCAAAACCGACATCGGCCTCATTGCCAAAAATGCCGGTTTATGGCCTGCTGTCATTGCCGGTATTGTAGGCGGTATTTGGATGATAAAGCTCGGCATCAATAGAGCTTTGTGGATTTTCGGCGTGGCGCAATGGGTAACGATTCTAGGCTTTGCTTGGCTGGCAAATTTTGGCAAATTCGAAACCATCACACTAACAGAACAAATGATGCTTGCAGCTGTAATTGGTGCAGAAGCAGCTGGCGTAGGTCTGGGTACAGCAGCATTTGTTGCCTATATGGCTCGTGAAACCAATCCAGTATTTACGGCCACACAATTAGCCCTCTTTACCAGCCTGTCAGCCGTTCCCCGTACATTTATCAATGCTTCGGCAGGTTATCTGATTGAAGCGATGGGTTACTTTAATTTTTACTGGCTGTGTTTTGCTTTGGGCATACCGGGCATGTTGCTGCTGTTTAAAGTGGCACCGTGGAATGGCGAAAAAATGAGTAACTAGATTGCCAGTCTAAAACTTCTAGTAAAACAAAAGGCCGTCTGAATGTTCAGACGGCCTTTATCATACAAAAGCTTTATTCGGCAGCAGGTTTGACAGTACTGCGGACATCACCGCTTTTTTCTTTATGTTTCAAAACAGCGCGGTCGAGCTTGTCCATCAAAACATCAATCGCAGCGTACATATCCTGTTCAATCGCTTCAACGTGCAAATCTTTGCCTGCCAGATGCGCATCGGCTTCAGCTTTTTGATTGACTTTTTCCACCGAGAGCGTAATGGTCACAGAGATGATGTTGTCGGCGTGGCGATTGATTCGTGCCAACTTGTCGGAAACATAGTTTTTGATGGCTTCGGTAACATCAAAATTCAGACCGGTGATTTTCAGATTCATGATACAGCTCCTTCGGTTGATTAGTCCGTCAAAACGGATCGGAATATATCTACTCGGTAAATTTTCGCTTGTGTGCCGGTGGGATGTCTAATGATTCTCTATATTTTGCAACTGTACGTCTGGCGATTTCAATGCCGCGTTGTTTTAATAATTTGACGAGGGTCTCGTCCGAATAGGGTTTGCTGCTGTCTTCGCTTTCAATCAGCTGGCTTAATACGGCTTTGATTGCGCCTTGGCTGAACCCTTCGCCGTCATCGTCGGCATTGACTGCCTGTGTGAAGAAATAGCGTAACGCAAACAGGCCGCGCGGGCAAGACAAATATTTCTGATTGGCGGCGCGCGAGATGGTACTTTCCGCCAGACCCAATTCGGCGGCGGCATCTTTCATCAGCATTGGCGACAGGCCGATTTCTCCGAAGATGAAAAAATCTTCCTGATTTTTGACGATATACTCAGCAAGGCGGAGGACCGTGCTTTTACGCAGCTCCAAAGAATCAATACGCTGCTTGGCTTCGTTGATTTTTTCCTTCCACCCCAGTGCGCCCTCTTCCGCTGATTTCATCAGGTCGCAATACTCCTGATTGAGCTGCAGCTTCGGCCAAGCCGCCTCGTTGCTGATGACTTCCCAGCCATCCTTGCCCTCTTTGACCCAAACGTCAGGCTGAATATAAGGCGTGGGCGTGGCAGAGGCGAAACCGTAGGCCGGATAGGGATTGAGCTCGGCAATCATATCGAGCGCGGCTTCTATGGTTTCACTGTCGGTATCGGGATAGAGTTTGCGGAAACGCAGAACATTTTGTTTGCGGTTTTTGCCTAAGTCTTGAAGCGAACTTTGCACCAAATGCGCGGCCATTTGTCGGGCAGGAGAAGCCGGCAAACGCATTAACTGCAGCATGAGCGACTCGGTCAAATCCGCCGCCGCCACGCCGGGCGGATCAAAGGTTTGCAATATATCCAGTGCATTTTGCAGGGCTTCTTCGTCCAGCATCCATTCTAACGGCGTGTGGTCGATGATTTCTTCAAGGCTGTCGGTGAGGTAGCCTTGTTCGCCCAAAAAATCAATCAAGACATGAACATAGGCCGCTTCCACTTGCGAGAGCGGATGCTCGCACACTTGGGCATGCAGATAGTGTTTGAAATCCTCTTCTTCGGCGATGTTGCTCCAAATATCTTCGGCATCATCGCCGCTCAACTGCTGACCTGCGCGCGGCATGGTGACGGTACGGTTGAGTCCGCTATCGGCAAACTCATCGGTTTCCGGACGCTCAAGCAGAGGATTGTCTAATAACCAGTCTTCCACTTCGCGCTCAAGCTCAAGACCCGACATCTGCAAGATGCGCAAAGACTGCTGCAGCCGCTGGTTGAGCTGCTGGGTCTGTTTGAGTTTAAGGACGAGTGAAGACATAGTGTTTTTTCAAAGTGTATGGATAGTTTTTCAGACGGCCTTCGTACGGAGAGCCGTCTGAAAAACTAGGTTATCGGTATTATATTTGTATTTTTAGTAATTATTTCAATATTTAGAGCCACCCTCAATTAAAATGAGAGCCTCGTGTGAAACCGGTTTTACGATTACCGCCAAATATGCATTCAATATTTGAAATTTTCACCCAAGTAAACCGAACGGACTTGTTCATTGTTGACCAAATCATCCGGCTTGCCTGAAGCCAATACCGTACCGTCGCTGATGATATAGGCACGGTCGCAGATGCTGAGGGTTTCGCGCACGTTGTGGTCAGTAATCAATACGCCGATACCGCGTGATTTGAGGAACTCGATAATTTTCTGAATATCGATGACGGCAATCGGGTCAACGCCGGCAAAAGGTTCGTCCAGCAAAATGAAACGCGGCTGCATGGCCAACACGCGCGCGATTTCGACACGGCGGCGTTCGCCACCGGACAAGGACGGCGCAGGGTTGTTGCGCAGGCGCTCGATGTTCAAATCGGCCAACAGTTTTTCAAGTTCGGCATCGATACGGCTTTTGTCCTTCATGCTGATTTCCAAAATGGCGCGGATATTTTGTTCCACGGTCATTTTGCGGAAAATCGAGGCTTCCTGCGGCAGATAGCCGACGCCGAGGCGGGCGCGCTCGTGAATGGGCAGGTGGCGCAACTCTTGGCCGTCCAGCATCACGCTGCCTGCATCGGCGGCAATCAGGCCGACAATCATGTAAAAGCTGGTGGTCTTACCCGCGCCGTTGGGACCGAGCAGGCCGATGACTTCGCCGCTTTCGATTTCCAGGGAGAAGCTTTTGACGACTTGGCGTTTTTTGAAACTTTTTTGCAGGTTTTGAACCACAAGACGGCTGTTGTTTGCGCTCATATTCTGTTGACTTTCGATATTGACCTCAGGCCGTCTGAACCTTTTTCAGACGGCCTTGTTCGTGTGTTTTCTTATTTGTTTTTTTGCGGGCTGGACGGCTGGATGACAACGCTGACGCGGCCGGATTTGGCGGCGGATTTCACACCGGATTTGGCGCTGCCGTTGATGGTGTAAACCTCAGTTTTGGTGTTGTAAGTGATGGCCGCACCTTCAGCCACATCGCCGCCGCGCTGTACTTTGGCATTGCCGGTCAGGGTAACCAGACTGGCTGCGGAAGAATACGTGACGGTATTGGCTTGGCCATTCACCACGCCTTTGCCGCCGTCCAACTCTTGGCTGAATTTGACGGGCGAGCCGGTGGCTTTCATCAACTGCTCGCTTTTGTCGTTGCGCGAAACGGTTACGCTGCCGGCACGGATATTGAGCGTGCCTTGTTTGATGATGACGTTGCCGGAAAAGGTAGTGCTTTGGTTGTTTTGGTCAAGCGAGCCTTGGTCGGCTTCGATTTGAATCGGCTGCTTGCTGTCGCTTTGCAGGGCAAAGGCCGGGCTGGCGGCAAAAACGGCAACAAGGGCTAAGGTTTTACAAATTTTTTGTATCATAAATTGTGGCTTTCACTTTGGAAGGGAAATTCAGCAAACCGGTTTTGTGGTCATAAGTCATGCCGTTTGCCTGACCGCCGGACTGTCCGTATTGGAAAGTAACGGGGCTGTCGGTATGGGCGTATTGCGCTTCGGTATCGACATTCAAACGTTCGGTTTTGACGATGCCGGCCAAACGCTTGGCATCTGCCGCTTTGTTTAAGACGACATTCTGTTCAAAAACGACTTTCTTATTTTGAATATTGTACGCAGCCTTGTCGCTGCCGACTTCGTACAGCAGGCTGCCGTCTCGGTAAAACGAAAGATGCGGTTTGTCCAAATGCACATCCGCGCTATTCGGATATTGGACAGCATCGACCGCGCTCAGGTTTTCTTTCAGACGGCCTTCTTGGTCAAAACGTTTGCCGTTGATGCCTTTCATCAAATATTGCGGCTCATTCGGATTGAGGACGACTTCTTCGACTTGCACTTCGCTGATGCGGCCGAGCCACGCCGCCAATGCGCCGAGTGAAACGGCCAACACCAGCGGAAAGGCGATTCCGTAACGCCATCTGATTTTCATCGTACATACTCTTTCAAAGCAGGTTCAAGCGTACCTTGCGCCTGCATAATCAAATCGCACACTTCACGCACCGCGCCTGCGCCGCCGGAACGTCGGGTCACATAATGGGCGTATTGCAAAGTAAACCAATGCGCTTCAGGGACGGCGACCGCCAATCCGCAACGCACCATCACGGGCAAATCGACGACATCGTCGCCGACAAAGGCACACTCATGCTCCTCCACACCGGCCTGTTCGCGTAATTGGGCGTAGGCGGCACGTTTGTCGTGAATGCCTTTGAAGTAATAGTTGATGCCGAGCTGCTTCACGCGGATACCGACGGAAGGCGCATCGCGGCCGGTAATAATCGCCGTTTGCACGCCGCTGGCCTGAAGCATTTTCAAACCGTGTCCGTCCAAAGTGTGGAACGATTTGATTTCTTCGCCGTTGTCGCGGATAAAAA
>NZ_JBQCTZ010000202.1:0-5959 GCF_051963715.1 Neisseria sp. P0001.S005
CGGTAACGGCTGCCGCTAAATTGGGTAATGTAGATTTATTGGTTGCCGGCAGCAATGCTGCTGCGGTGGTTGAAGAGACGAAACAGGTTGCAGGCGTAGCGAAAGTTTTAGTAGCCGATGCACCCTATTACGCTGAAGGTTTGGCAGAAGAATTAGCGCCTTTAGTTGTTAAACTGGCTGTGGATTACCGCTATGTGGCTGCGACTGCAACTGCGTTTGGTAAAAATCTGTTGCCCCGAGTAGCTGCCCTGTTGGATGTGCCACAAGTTTCGGATTTAACCGAAGTTGTGGATAACTCGACATTTGTCCGTCCGATTTATGCCGGTAATGCATTTGAAACTGTTCAATCCAATTCTGAAAAACTGGTGCTGACTTTCCGTGCAACCGCATTTGATGCTGCCGGACAAGGCGGTAATGCGGAAGTGGTCAATGTTGAGGCAACGCCTGCTCAAAACCTGAGCTGTTTTGTAAACCGTCAACTTTCCCAGTCTGACCGCCCTGAATTGACTCAGGCAAAAGTGATTGTTTCCGGTGGCCGTGCATTGGGTAGTGCTGAAAAATTCAATGAAGTGTTGACTCCTTTGGCGGATGCGTTGGGTGCCGCGATTGGTGCTTCCCGTGCGGCAGTGGATGCCGAGTATGCGCCAAATGATGCCCAAGTCGGACAAACCGGTAAAGTGGTTGCGCCGCAACTGTACTTCGCTATCGGTATTTCTGGAGCTATCCAACACGTTGCCGGTATGCAGGACAGCAAAGTGATTGTTGCCATCAACAAAGATGCCGATGCTCCGATTTTCAATGTGGCAGATTACGGCTTGGTTGGTGATTTGTTTGAAGTTGTGCCTCAACTGACTGAAGCACTGAAAAACTAATGTTTCACGTGAAACGTTCAGACGGCCTTTGTTATATAAGGCCGTCTGAAAATATTTTGGCATGATTACGACCTATAAAACCATTACCACACCGACACAGGCTGAATTTAAAGATAAAGGCAGCCGCTTCATCGCATACGCCTATCCGATACGAACGTTGGCCGATGTGAAGAAGTATCTCGACCCATTAAAGGAAGAGCATCACAAGGCAAGACATTGGTGCTACGCCTATCGACTGGGTGTGGATGGAATGCAGTTTCGCGCAAACGATGATGGAGAACCGTCCGGGAGCGCAGGCCGCTCTATTCTGGGGCAGATTGATTCTGTCGGCGTAACGGATGTGTTGGTTGTGGTGGTGCGCTATTTTGGCGGTACGCTATTGGGTGTTCCCGGTCTGATTCATGCTTATAAGGAATCAACAGCTCAGGCATTGGCGATAGCTGAAGTTGTTGAAAAGAATGTCGAAAAGACAGTTTGGTTGAAGTGTGAATATCCTGTTTTGAATGAGGCTATACGGATTGCCAAACAATATCAGGCCGATATTGTAGAACAGGATTTGCAGTTGGATTGTAAGTTGACAGTGAAAATAGCATTAGCCGATTATGAAGCTTGTATTGCTGCTTGGAAAAATACGCGCCAAATTGAAGTAGATACTGATAAGTCGTTTGAATAAAAGGTCGTCTGAACATATTTGAGAAATCAAAAGTTTCAGACGGCCTTTGATGTTTTAGCCTTGGTATCTGTCTAAAGCATTTACGCTTGAGCGCAGATGTTCCCAAGCCAGTTGATGAAATTCCCCCAGTGCGTTCCATAGGGCATCTTCGCTCATAATGCTGTATTCGCCCTGTGTGCGCAAATCAACATCTGCCACTTCTTCAATGGCTTGATGGCATGCTTGGTATTCGTTGGTATAGAAGTCATCCATGTCTTGCATGAGGCTTGCGGCATGTTTCCAGCGGGCAATATCTGCTTCCAGTTGCGGCAGTAATTCGCACCATTCGCGGTATTTGCTTTGAATTTCGTCAATACGTTTTTGCATGATTTTCCTTTAGTTATTTGAAATTAGAGTATGGTTGTCTTGGTGCAATATTATTCTTAATTTGAAACATCTATACAAGATGGAACAATATTCCATCAATTGAATTTTATTTACAACATCTATTCTTCAAGGAGATGGTATGAAATTGCTCGTTATTGGTAATGGTGGACGTGAACACGCACTGGCTTGGAAATTGGCGCAGTCGTCTAAAGTTGAAACTGTCTTTGTTGCACCTGGTAATGCCGGAACGGCAATTGAGCCTAAACTGCAGAATATAGCGTTGACGGCGCATCAAGATTTGATTGATTTTTGCCGTAATGAAAATATTGCCTTTACCGTAGTCGGTCCTGAAGCTCCTTTGGCTGCCGGTGTGGTGAATGATTTCCGTGCTGCCGGATTGAAGATTTTTGGCCCGACTCAATACGCGGCCCAGCTAGAGAGTTCAAAAGATTTTGCTAAAGCATTTATGGCAAAATATAAGATTCCGACTGCGCAATACCAAACCTTTGAAAATGCCGATGCGGCACATGATTACGTCAACCAAAAAGGTGCGCCGATTGTAATTAAAGCGGATGGTTTGGCTGCCGGTAAGGGCGTGATTGTCGCCATGACTTTGGATGAAGCTCATGCTGCTATCGACGATATGTTGTTGGGCAACAAAATGGGCAATGCAGGCGCGCGTGTTGTAATTGAAGATTTCCTGCAAGGCGAGGAAGCGAGCTTTATCGTTATGGTGGACGGCAATCATGTTTTGCCGATGGCAACCAGTCAAGACCATAAACGCCTTCTGGATGACGACAAAGGCCCTAATACCGGCGGTATGGGCGCATACAGCCCTGCTCCGGTGGTAACGCCTGATGTGTACGAGCGCGCGATGAATGAAATTATTTTGCCGACTGTGGCCGGTATGAAAGCAGAAGGCCATGAGTTTACCGGCTTTTTATACGCGGGCTTGATGATTGATAAAACCGGTGCGCCTTATACCATCGAATTCAACTGCCGCTTCGGCGACCCTGAAACCCAGCCGATTATGAGCCGTTTGGATAGCGATTTGGTGGACTTGGTTGAAGCGGCAATCGATGGCAAACTGGATAGTGTTGCTGCCGAATGGAATCCGCAGACTGCAGTAGGCGTGGTGTTGGCTGCACAAAATTATCCTGACTCTCCGAAAAAAGGCGATGTGATCTTCGGCTTGGATAAAGCCAATCAAATCGGTAAAGTTTTCCATGCCGGTACTGCAACGAATGAAAAAGGCGAAGTGGTAACCAACGGCGGCCGTGTGTTGTGTGTGGTCGGTTTGGGCGATGATGTGGCACAAGCTAAAAGCAAGGCTTATGAGGCATTGGAAACAATCCGTTTTGACGGTATGCAATACCGTAAAGACATTGCTGATAAAGCCATCAACCGTTAATAATGAATAGAAATAGGCCGTCTGAACACAGATTGTCCGACAATCTCAGTTTCAGACGGCTTTGGTATTATGATGATGTTCCCCAGAATTTTATCTGCTGCAGCCCAACGTAAGCTGCAGGCGCATCTTAAAAAAGGCGGTTTGGTCGCCTATCCTACCGAGTCTTGCTATGGCTTGGGCTGTGTCCCTACTTTGCCCAAAGCACTCAATCAACTGATCCATCTGAAAAAACGACCGCAACACAAAGGCATGATTGTCATAGGCCATAGCTTGGAACAGTTGCAACCTTTACTGCAAAGGCCGTCTGAAAATATCCAAACCATGCTGCATGAAGCGTGGCCGGCTCCAAAGACTTTTTTATTGCCGGTCGGCAAAAAAGTATTGCCCTCATTGCGTGGGAAAGCACGCAGTAAATTGGCTGTCAGGGTTCCTGCGCACGCAGGTGCAAGGCGTTTGTGTCAGGTTTTGGAAATGCCTTTAGTCTCTACCTCATGCAATCGTGCAGGCAAACGGGCGTGTAAAACAGAAAGGGAAGTTAGAAGACAGTTTGGCAGGAAAGTCTGGGTTGTAGGCGGATTGATAGGTAAGCAGAAAACGCCTAGCCAGATTATTGATGGGGAAACAGGGGCAAGGTTGCGTTAAAGAAGGGCTGTATCATCAAAGGAAAGGTGTTTATTTGGAGAAGAAAATTTTTTCCAAAAGATTGGAATACCTTTGTGAAAAGCATTTAGCGCGGATCCAGTTTGATGCATGGTAGTTTGTAAATACAGCTCGATTAAGCAGATAGTAAGTCAGTAAATAGAGTAGAAAGCAGTATTTTGTGAAATGCGCTTGCAAAGAATGAAGCAAATTTTGAGCGTGAATGAATCGCTGTAATAAATTATTTTTGAATAAACAAAATTTGTGGATAAATTTGAAGATAAATTTCCATCAAAACATAAAAAGGCCGTCTGAAACTTGATATTCAAAGCATTCAGACGGCCTTTTAAATATTTAAACTGTGGATAATTTTGTGAATAAGTGTGGATTAAAGCTTATGTCCGCACACAGTTTCGTATTGTTTTTCAGTAATTGTACCGCTCATGACGCTCATTGGGCGGATGCTGGTCGGCGTATAACTTTGGTTGGAAATTACCCGGCCGTGTTCATCCATCAATTGCAGCGTTGCCAGACGATAGGTTTTGTTTGAGCAATGAATTTCCCAGCTGCCGATAGCTGTTTTATAGGCCGGCGTATTGACGAAACGTTCCTCTTTCAGTTTGGAAACGGTTTTTTTATCGCGGAAAGTAACCAGTGCGCCATTTCTTTTAATGCTGCTTCTATCAATGGCCACTTTGATATTGCCTTCAGAGATGGTGCCGATATTGGTCCAGCTGCCGCCGCCGCTTGAAGTAGTTGTTGTTTCACAGGCACTCAACATCAAAGCCGTAAATACGGTTGCAGTTAGGGAAAAACGTTTGATATTCATAAAACCTCATTATTTACAGAAAGTCAGCCGATATTATCCGTGAAGATGGCATATATCGTAAATCGATTTTGCAAAGTTGAACCTCTGAAAAGAATTTTATGAAAAATACGCTGAAAAGGCCGTCTGAAACCTGTCTTTCAGACGGCCTTGGAGTGTAAAATCATGTATAATTGCAAACAATTTGGTTTTCATCCCATAGGAAGATCCGACATGATTAACCCTATCGCTGCACTTTCCCCGTTAGATGGCCGCTACGCCAAATCCGTTGAAGCATTGCGTCCGATTTTCTCCGAATACGGCCTGATGCGTGCGCGTGTCAAAGTTGAATTAAACTGGCTCAAAGCCCTTGCCGCCGAGCCTAAGATTGTAGAAGTTCCTGCTTTCAGCGATTTTACGCTTGCCGAAATCGACAAAGTGATCGAAAACTTCTCACTTGAAGATGCCGCCGCCGTCAAAGCCATTGAGGCGACCACCAATCACGACGTCAAAGCCATCGAATATTGGCTTAAAGAGCGCTTCTCCGGCGTGCCTGAAGTGGCTGCTGCCAGCGAGTTCATCCACTTTGCCTGCACCAGCGAAGACATCAACAACCTGTCCCACGCTTTAATGCTGCAAGAAGCGCGTGAGGCTGTTTTGCTGCCGAAACTGGCCGAAATCATCGAGAAGTTGACCGGCATGGCGCATGAGTTGGCTGCCGTCCCTATGATGAGCCGCACGCATGGTCAGCCTGCTACGCCAAGCACACTGGGTAAAGAAATCGCCAATGTCGTGTACCGCCTGCAACGTCAGTTTAAAAACCTGCAAGCGCAAGAGTTCCTCGGCAAAATCAATGGCGCAGTCGGCAACTACAACGCCCATATGGTCGCTTATCCCGATGTGGATTGGGAAACTCATTGCCGCAACTTCGTTGAAATCAGCCTCGGCCTGACCTTCAACCCCTACACCATTCAAATCGAGCCGCACGACTATATGGCGGAATTCTTCCAAGCCATCAGCCGTGTCAACACGATTCTGATCGACTTCAACCGCGATGTTTGGGGCTACATTTCTTTGGGTTACTTCAAACAAAAAGTCAAAGCAGGCGAAGTCGGCTCTTCCACCATGCCGCACAAAGTCAATCCGATCGACTTTGAAAACTCCGAAGGCAACCTCGGTATGGCCAATGCCGT
>NZ_JBQCTZ010000203.1:0-5957 GCF_051963715.1 Neisseria sp. P0001.S005
GAGCTTGAAAGAGCCGTTGCCTACGCTTTCCACGCCCATGACGGACAAACCCGTAAAAGCGGCGAACCCTACATCACCCATCCCCTTGCCGTTGCCACGCAGCTTGCGATTTGGCACATGGATGTTCAAGGCCTCTGCGCGGGTGTTATGCATGATGTATTGGAAGATACGGGTGTAACCAAAGTCGAAATGGCGGCAGAATTCGGCGATACCATTGCTGAAATGGTAGACGGCCTTTCCAAGCTGGAGAAACTCAAATTTGAAGATCATGCCGAGCATCAGGCGGAAAGTTTCCGCAAGCTTATCCTCGCCATGACTAAAGACGTGCGCGTTATCGTCGTCAAACTTGCCGACCGATTGCACAATATGCGTACCCTTGGCTCTATGCGTCCGGAAAAACGCCGACGAATCGCCAAAGAAACCCTCGAAATCTATGCTCAAATCGCCAACCGCATTGGTCTGAACAATGCGTATCAAGAGCTTCAAGACTTATCGTTCCAAAATCTCCACCCAAGACGCTACGAAACCCTGAAAAAAGCCATGGACAACAGCCGCAAAAATCGCCGCGATGTTGTCGGCAAAGTGTTGCGTGCATTCAGTCAGCGTTTGGTCGGTATCAATATTGAAGCCAAAATCAAAGGCCGTGAGAAAAACTTGTACAGCATCCATCAAAAAATGCTGGCTAAAAAGCTGCGTTTTGCCGAAGTGATGGATATTTACGGCTTTCGGGTCATTGTAAACAGCATTCCTGCCTGTTATGCCGCGTTGGGCGCATTGCATAATTTATACCACCCCAAGCCCGGCCGTTTCAAAGACTATATCGCCATTCCGAAAAGCAACGGCTACCAAAGTTTGCACACGACCTTGGTCGGCCCTTACGGTTTGCCGATCGAAGTGCAAATCCGTACGCGTGAAATGGATGCAGTGGCTGAGGGCGGTATTGCCGGTCATTGGATTTATAAATCCGGTGAAAATACTCCGGACCAAGCCGTTCTCCATATGAACCGGTGGATGAAAAATATTCTTGACCTACAGGCCAGCAGCTCAAATGCCATCGAGTTTCTGGAGCATGTCAAAGTCGATTTGTTCCCCAACGAAGTCTATATCGTTACCCCGAAAGGCGATATCCTTACCTTGCCTAAGGGTGCAACGCCGATTGACTTTGCCTATGCCGTGCATACCAACATCGGCCATAAAACCGTTGCCGCGCGCATTAATAACGTCATGATGCCGTTGCGCACCAAGCTGAAAACCGGCGATACGGTAGAAATCATTACTTCCGAACATGCCAAGCCCAATGTAGCATGGTTGAATTTTGCCGTTTCCAGCCGTGCGCGCAGCGCCATCCGCCAATACATTAAAAATCTGAATCGTCACGATGCCGTTGTTTTAGGTGAAAACCTGCTGCAAAAAGCTTTATCCAGTCTGTTGCCTAAAGACATCCTGCTTTCAGACGACCTCAAAGAAAAATACCTTGCCGATTTGAATACCAAACAAACCTCGTTTGAAGAGGTTCTTTACAATGTCGGTATGGGGCATACTTTGCCGGTACACGTTGCCATGCATATTGCCGAGTTGGCTGGCCAACATTTCGGCAGTGAGGTCAAACTCAGCCCGATTAAAGTCAACGATCAAGAGACCGGCCGGATTCATTTTGCCGAGTGTTGCCATCCGATTCCAGGCGATCCCATTCGCGCTTTATTGGTCAAAGACAAGGGTATGATTATTCACCGTGATACCTGCCAAACTTTAGTCAAAGCCGATCCGGAAGAGCAGTTGGATGCCGGTTGGGACAGTTTGCGTAATCAAACGTACCGCACCATCCTCAACGTCAAATCCGAAGATGCGCATGGTTTGTTGGCTTCAATGGCGCAAGCGATTTCCAATTCCGGTGCGGATATCGAATCTGTTGATACGCCGACCAAAGCGCAAGCAGGAACGGAAGGTTTTGTAGAGTTTAAATTCACGATTAAAGTCAAAGATTTGGATCAGGTTAATCAGATTATTCATGCAATGCATGCCAATCCGAATATCCGCAAAGTGATTCGAGGATAATCTCGTTATAAGCAAAGGCCGTCTGAAAGTGTTTTCAGACGGCCTTTTTGATGTTTACAAATAAAAGCTGTTGGCTTTTTTAAGAGGGTTTATGGCTTTTTTGTAATCGGATTAGATTTAATTCAACCAAAAACGGAAAACCAAGAAGAAAACCAAGGCCAAAACGCCGGCCCAAACCAGCAACATGAATCCGGCTACTGCCTGACCCAAGCGGTAAACAGGGTTTTTGCGTTCATCTTCGAGTAGGGGATTAGGTGTATCGTGCGGTTTGTCGGACATGATGAAGCTCTGATTGAATTATTGAATAAAAGAGTAAGGGTACGCCGATAGAAGCAAAGTTTCAAGTGGGAATGATTATTGATAGAAGTCTTCGTCTTCATTCCACGCCGTTTTTAAGGCCGTCTGAATGGTGTCAGCACTAAAGCCGCGATAGGCAAGGAAACGCGCTTGTTTTTGTTTTTCTTTTAAATCTTGGGCTTCTTGCTTGAATTTTTTACGCAAGACGGAAATAGCGGTTTGTAGCTCGTCCTGCCTATCGGGTAGGAAATCCCGACAGTCGTCTGCATCGATGCCTTGTTGCGCCAAGGCTTGCTTGAGGCGGAGTGTGCCGTAACGGTTGCTTTTGCTGTGAATATAGGCTTCTGCGTAACGTTGGTCGGATTGCCAATTCCGTTCGGCAAATTCGTCCAAAACCTTTTCCAATTCTTCTTCGCTTTCAGCGTGCGGAGCCAGTTTGCGTTTCAAGCCGACACGGCTGACTTCCTGACGAGAAAGAATATCCAAGGCGCGGGCGCGTAAGGTTTTGGGAGGTTTCATGGGGATATGGAAGAGGAGGGAGTTTAACTACATTGAATTACATTTCAGACGGCCTGATTGGGCGAAAGCACCGAAAAGGCCGTCTGAAAATAAAGCCGAATTATTCTTCGTCTTTGTTTTTTTGCGGTTGCAGATTTTCGTAGATTTCAGGCAGCGCGCGAATCAACAAATCAGGTTTGGTCGCTTTGTCTTGAGAGAGCAAGGTCATGTCACCGTAGCCGAATGTTACGCCGACGCTGAAGCAACCGGCCGCTTTGGCGGCAATAATGTCATTTTTAGAGTCGCCCACCATCAGCATATTGGCAACGTCGATGCCCAAAACTTCGGCTGCATGTTGAAGCGGCAATGGGCTGGGTTTTTTCTCAGTCAGGCTGTCGCCGCCGAGAACCAGGCTGAAATAGTCGTCGAGATTGAGCTGTTTCAGCAACTCAGCAGCCAGAATTTCATTTTTGTTAGTAATGACAACCAATGGAATACCCAAGGACTTCAGCAGGCCGAGACCGGCTTCAGTTTCAGGGTAGGGGTGGGTAAAGTCACTCAAGTGCTCGCGATAATATTTCATAAAGAACACAAAACCTTTTTCCCAGATTTCAGGATCGGCTTCTTTTTCACGATCATTGGTAATGACGCGATGAACCAATTTGCCGATGCCGTCGCCGACATAACTTTCAACCGTTTGGGTGGGCAAAACAGGTAAACCCAAGTGCGCACACATGGCTTGGGCTGCTGCGGCCAAATCGGGAACGGAATCACATAAGGTACCGTCCAAATCAAAGGCAACGGCTTGAACGTGTTCTAAAGCAGCAGTGGTCATTGAGTAGCTTTCTGTCATATTATTTAAGCGCTTATTTTAACATTGTTTGCCTGATTTGCCGATGTTTTGCTGATTCTTTAAAGGGATATTTGTTTAAATTGTTAACAATTTTTGCTGGTGTAAGGCTGTTAGCCTATTTGGAATATGGAAGGGATTTTGTCAACAAAAAGGGTGGTTTGGTAGGCATTAAAAAACAAAGGGTTTGTGTGTTTTTTTGAATGGTTTGATGAGCATTTATACTAGGCCGTCTGAAAATTTTTTGGTCGGCATGCCGATATTTTCAGACGGCCTCAAACTAAATTCATATATAAATGAATAGATTTGCTTTTTATCGACTACATGCTATTACATTTTTGTCCGTTTTTGTATATAGTAACGGGTATGGCTCTCGTCTAATCATATGTATGAAAAGGAAAAATACATGTCCGCATCTGCTGTAAAAGAAACGCTGAATCCGTTTGAAATTGCGCAAAAACAAGTGAAAACTGCCTGCGACCGTCTGAATGCCGATCCAGCAGTATTTGAAATCTTGAAAAAGCCGCAACGTGTTTTGGAAGTCAACTTCCCTGTCAAACTCGACAACGGTACAGTAGAAAACTTCACCGGCTACCGTTCACAACACAATAATGCCGTCGGCCCTTACAAAGGCGGCGTGCGTTTCCATCCCAATGTGAATATGGACGAGGTTAAAGCCCTGTCTATCTGGATGACCATCAAATGCTGCGTGGCAGGTATTCCTTATGGCGGCGGTAAAGGCGGTATTACTTTGGATCCGCGTAACTATTCTGAAGCGGAATTGGAACGCATCGCCCGCGCTTATTCCGAAGCTATTTCTCCGCTAATTGGTGAGAAAATCGATATTCCTGCTCCTGATGTGAACACCAACGGCAAAATCATGTCTTGGATGGTTGATGCCTATGAAAACGTGGTGAAACATTCCGCACCGGGCGTATTTACCGGCAAACCGGTTGAGTTTGGCGGCTCCTTGGCGCGTACCGAAGCCACCGGTTACGGTGTAAACTTCGCCGCTGTCCAAGCTTTGGAAAAACTGGGCAAAGACGTGAAGGGCGCCACTTACGCCATTCAAGGTTTCGGTAACGTGGGCTACCACACCGGTTACTATGCACACAAAGCCGGTGCGAAAATCGTTGCCGTATCTACTGTTGACGTTGCCATCTACAACGAAAACGGCTTGGATATGGAAGCAATCATCAAAGAATTCCAAACCAAAGGTTTCATCACCAACGAAGCCGGCTACGGCAAAGAAATCAGCAATGCCGAACTTTTGGCTTTGGAAGTGGACGTCCTCGCCCCTTGCGCGCTGGAAAACCAACTGACTTCTGAAAACGCCGGTAAAGTCCGCGCGAAAATCGTGGTTGAAGGCGCAAACGGCCCGACTACTCCAGAAGCCGACGTTATCCTGCGTCAAAACGGCGTATTGGTTGTTCCTGATATTTTGGCAAACTGCGGTGGCGTGGTGGTATCCTATTTTGAATGGGTACAAAACCTGCAAGGCTACTACTGGGAGTTTGACGAAGTTCAAGAGAAAGAAACCGTTGTCCTGCGCCGTGCGTTCCGCGATATTTGGAACTTGGCTCAAGAATACGATGTCGACCTGCGTACCGCTTCTTACATGATGAGTATCCGTCGTGTTGAAAAAGCAATGAAGCTGCGCGGCTGGTATTAATCGTTTGACTGATAGCTAAAAGTAGGCCGTCTGAAACCTGTTTTCAGACGGCCTTAATGTTTTTGATAAGAGCCTTTACAAATTTTAATCCACCTTGATTCCATTTCAATCAAACTCAGCTATAATCCCCTTTTTTGACCTTTCCGGAAAAGACATAATCATGAACAAAACTTTCAAATTCAGCGTATTGGCTTTGTCTGCTTTGTTGGCACTGACTGCTTGCAACCAAAAAGATACTGCCGCTAAAGACGCTCCTGCTGCTTCCGCAGCTTCAAATGCGACTGCAGATGCTTCTGCCATCGGTTCTACTGCCCAACAAGCCAGCTACGCAATGGGTGTGGACATCGGCCGTTCATTGAAACAAATGAAAGACCAAGGTACGGAAATTGATTTGAAAGTCTTCACCGAAGCCATGGAAGCCATGTTTGAAGGTAAAGAAGTTAAAATGACTGAAGCTCAAGCTCAGGAAGTGATGATGAAATTCCTGCAAGAGCAACAAGAAAAAGCTACTGCCAAACGTGCTGAAGATGCCAAAGTAAACTTGGAAAAAGGCGAAGCGTTCTTGAAAGAAAACGCGACTAAAGA
>NZ_JBQCTZ010000204.1:0-5890 GCF_051963715.1 Neisseria sp. P0001.S005
AGGAAGATTTGGACAGAGTACGTGTTGCGTTTAAAGCTTAAGGCCGTCTGAAAGGAAAAGACATGAATGATTTCCGCCATTTGAGCCGTGAAGAACAAAAATTGCTTGCCGACGTGGCGAAGCTGGTAAGAGAAGATGAGCAAGAATTCAACTATGACATGCTGAAAATAGAAGCGCCGGAGCAGGCCAGTGGCGAGTTTTGGTTCCGCATGGCAGAAATGCTCAGCACTTTGCCGCCCAACCAGTCGTTGGACTTGCGTATGAACGGTGGACGCTTGACCGTTGCCGTATCGATTTTGTCGGTATTGCTGCAAGACAATCCGGATGTTCCTCAGCTTTGGGCACAAAAAATCATTGCGCTCAACTATTTGGCTCATGGCCATCAAACCCGTGCAATCGGTCTGGCGCAGCAACCTGACAAAGCGGCCGAAGCCAATGAGGAAGAATATTTGGCAAAAGCCTTATCGCAAAACTTGCTTTCCACTTTGAAAGACGCGATAGAGCGATTCCCTGAAGACGCATGGTTTATCGGAATGCGCGACGATGCATGGAAGCATTTCGGCCCGAAAGAAGCCGTCTGAAGTTTTGAACGATAAACATAAGCCGTGTAAAATTATCTGAACATTAAATCCGTCAACCAAAAGGACTCATCATGAAAGTATTATTGTTGGGCGCACCGGGCGCCGGCAAAGGCACACAGGCTCAATTCATCACTGCTGCATTCGGCATTCCTCAAATCTCTACCGGCGACATGCTCCGCGCTGCCATCAAAGCAGGCACTCCGCTGGGTTTGGAAGCAAAAAAAATCATTGATGAAGGCGGTTTGGTACGCGACGACATCATTATCGGCATGGTTAAAGAGCGTATTGCCCAAGACGACTGCAAAAACGGTTTCCTGTTTGACGGTTTCCCACGCACATTGGCACAAGCCGAAGCCATGGTTGAAGCGGGCGTGGATTTGGATGCGGTTGTTGAAATCGACGTACCCGACAGCGTGATTATCGATCGCATGAGCGGTCGCCGCGTTCACTTGGCTTCCGGCCGCACCTACCACGTTACCTACAATCCGCCCAAAGTCGAAGGCAAAGACGACGTAACCGGCGAAGATTTGATTCAGCGCGACGACGACAAAGAAGAAACCGTCAAAAAACGCCTTGCCGTTTACCACGAGCAAACCGAAGTGCTGGTTGATTTTTACAGCAAGCTGGAAGGCGAACACGCGCCGAAATACATCAAAGTTGACGGCACCCAAGCAGTAGAAGCCGTGAAAGCCGAAGTATTGAAAGGTTTAGGCAAATAAGTTTTGCCAAAGTAAAATGATGAGGCCGTCTGAAAAAATATTTTCAGACGGCCTTTTTCATTATTGTATAAATTAACCAAATTTTCGTTCTAGTTCTTTTGCTAGAGACCATCCTGCTGATTCAAGTAATGCAACAGAAATAGTTGGTGCAACAACGCTGCCTAAACCGGGAATTAATTTAGAAAATTCCTTTGCCATTGTTTTTATGGGTTGTTTTAACATGGTATTTTTAATTGCAGCTATAGCCATTGCTTCAGCAGCAGTTTTGGTCATATTCCCACCAAAAACAGCACAGAGACTTGTGCACATGGTAGTCATTGCGACCATATCTGTAGCAATACCAAGTCCTGGGACGGGAACGGCATTACCTGCGGCAGCAGCAACTGCATGAGAATGGATAATTTTATGGCATTTTGATTCTTGAGCTGGTGTCATAGTTTTCTCGTAACAGATAAGATATAAAACGGTGCAATACTACGTTATTCGTAGTAAATAATCAAGAAAAATATACGAAATTCGTAACTTTGATTTTTAGGATAGAAGTTATGAGTTTACAAGAAATTTTTACAAGGCGATTTAAGGAAGCAAGAAAAGCAAAAAATTTGACGCAGGAGAAACTGGGACTGGCGATAGGGTTAGATGAGTTTGTGGCAAGTACGCGTATTAATCGCTACGAGAAAGGAAATCATCAGCCTGATTTGAATACTTTGCAGAAAATTGCTGAAGTATTGGAAGTTCCACCAGCCTTTTTTTTCAGTGATGATGAATTTTCTGTAAAAATTTTAGATTTATATAAGAATAATTAAGGTGTGTTGTGATGAGGCCGTCTGAAAAAATATTTTCAGACGGCCTTTTATGTACAAAAGCTGTTAAAATCGAAGCTATAACCGTTTATCCGCAGGCATCTTATGAATCCCTTGATCTCCGATTTCCAAACTCAGCAACAACGCACTCCCGTCATCGTCGCCCTTGATTTTGCCAACGAAAAAGATACGCTCGGATTTGTCCGCAATCTTGACCCGGCACTGTGTCAAATCAAAATCGGCAAAGAGCTGTTTACCGCGACCGGCCGCAATTTGGCAGAAAGCTTAATCAATCAAGGTTTCAAACTTTTCCTCGATTTGAAATACCACGATATTCCCCACACAGTCGCTCAGGCCTGTAAAGTTGCCGCCGATATGGGCGTGTGGATGGTCGATATGCACGCATCGGGCGGTCGCCGCATGATGGAAGCAGCAGCAGAAGCCGTTGCCGGATATCAAACCAAGCCGCTTTTGATCGGCGTAACCGTGTTGACCAGCATGGAACAAAGCGACTTGGCAGAAATCGGTTTGAACATCGCCCCTGAAGAACAAGTCATCCGCTTGGCGAAACTGGCGCAAAGTTCAGGCTTGGACGGCGTGGTATGTTCCGCTCAAGAAGCCACACCATTGCGCCGCGAATTGGGACAGGATTTTGTCTTGGTAACACCGGGTATCCGCTTGGACGTTGCCGGCAATAATGACGACCAACGCCGTATTATGACACCGGCTGAAGCCTTGGTTGCAGGTTCAACCTATTTGGTAATGGGCCGCCCGGTAACCAAAGCTGCCGATCCGGTAGCTGTATTGCGCGAAGTGAACCGCGTGGCAAACGCTTAAGGCCGTCTGAAGTATGAAGGCGATTGTGATTGGCGCGACAGGCGCAACAGGAAAATCCTTGTTGCCTTTACTTGCAACCAGTTCAGAGGTTGAGTCTATCGACTGCTTCGGTCGCAGACATCCTGATTTTACCCACCAAAAGCTAAATAGCCATCAGATTGATTTTTCTCAGCCTGATGATTGGCGCGATGAAGTGCAGGGTGATGTATTGTTTGCCTGCTTGGGAACAACCCTGAAAGCAGCAGGAAGCAAAGAAGCGCAATGGGCAATCGATTATGAGGCAAATCTTGAATTTGCCAAAGCAGCCAGACAAAACGGTGTCAATGCTTTGGTTTTGATTTCCGCTTCCGGTGCAAATTCTGCTTCGCGCCTGTTTTATCAACGAATGAAGGGCGAATTGGAACAAGCAATTATTGCTTTGAATTTTCCGCACCTTATTATTTTCCGCCCGCCCTTATTGATTCGTCCGAATAGCGACCGATTGGGTGAGAAAATAGCCGAACGGATTTTGCATGGATTCAACCGTATCAGCCTGATGAAAAGCCAACGTCCGCTTGCGGTCGAAAAATTGGCGCAAGCCATGCTAAAAGCGGCGTTGTTGTCATCTTATGAACAGGCGTCGTACTCGAAAAACCATATGCAGGTATATGAGCCTCAAGATATTTTTAGGCTGTTAGATCAATAAACTGATAACAAGCCTTACACAGAGATTTTAATGGAGCCAGTATGGTAACCAAGTTCCAACAAGAAACCCTAAAATCACGTTTTGCACAAGCCAAAGTCCTTGTCGTCGGCGATGTGATGCTCGACCGCTATTGGTTTGGCGATGTGTCCCGTATTTCTCCTGAAGCCCCAGTGCCGGTGGCGAAAATCGCCCGTATCGACCAACGAGCGGGCGGAGCGGCGAACGTTGCGCGCAATATCGCCTCATTGGGCGGTAAAGTAGGGCTGTTGTCCGTGACCGGCGATGATGAAGCTGCAGATGCGTTGGACGCATTGATGATGCAAGACGGCGTTTCTTCCTATCTGATGCGCGATAAGCAAATTGCAACTACTGTCAAATTGCGCGTTGTTGCCCGCAACCAGCAGCTTATCCGACTTGACTTTGAAGAATCTCCTCATCGTGAGGTGTTGGAACAAATCAAGCATCAATATCGAGAAGTGTTGCCTGAATACGATGCCATTATTTTTTCAGATTACGGCAAGGGCGGTTTGTCGCATATTTCTGATATGATTGATTGGGCGAAACAGGCCGGTAAACCCGTTTTAATCGATCCTAAAGGCGATGATTACGAGAAATATGCCAGCGCTACGCTGATTACGCCTAACCGTGCAGAGTTGAAAGAAGTGGTGGGCAGCTGGAAAAACGAAAACGACTTGACCGAGAAAGCCCAAAATCTGCGCCGCCATCTCGACTTGACCGCTATTTTGCTAACCCGAAGCGAAGAGGGTATGACCCTGTTCAATGAGGGTGAGCCGATTTATCAGCCTACACGGGCCCAAGAAGTCTATGATGTATCCGGTGCGGGCGATACCGTTATTGCCGGAGTGGGCTTAGGGTTGGCCGCTGGTTATACCATGCCCGAAGCGATGCACCTTGCTAATACGGCAGCGGGCGTTGTCGTGGCGAAACTTGGTACGGCGGTTTGCTCGTTTTCAGAGTTGAATAAGGCATTGGAAGAGCAATAATGATTGTTTCAGACGGCCTTAAAATTCTAAATGTCGTTTGAAAATAGAGTTGGAATATAATCCAGACAGACAAGTTTTTATTTTCAGACGGCATGATTTCTTCAAGGCCGTCTGAAAAATCAAAATAAAGGAAATTCATTATGACCATTATCGTAACAGGCGCGGCCGGCTTTATCGGCAGCAACATCGTCAAAGCACTTAACCAGCGCGGTATTACCGACATTGTTGCCGTCGACAATTTGAGTAAAGGCGAAAAATTTAAAAACCTTGCCGAGTGTGAAATTGCCCATTATCTCGATAAACACGAATTTATCCGCCAAGTGCGTGGCCACCTTCTACCTTACGACGATATCGAGGCCGTTTTCCATCAAGGCGCATGTTCCGATACCATGAATCATGATGGTCTTTACATGATGGACAACAACTACCAGTACACGCTCGATCTCTTGGACTGGTGTCAGGATGAACGCATTCCGTTCCTTTATGCCTCCAGCGCTGCCGTATATGGTAAGGGCGAAATCTTCCGCGAAGAGCGCGAACTGGAAAAACCACTCAATGTGTACGGCTACTCTAAATTCTTGTTTGACCAAGTATTGCGTCGCCGCATGAAAGAAGGTCTGACAGCCCAAGTTGTCGGCTTCCGCTACTTCAATGTTTACGGACAACAGGAGCAACACAAAGGTCGTATGGCATCAGTCGCCTTCCATCATTTCCACCAATACCGCGAGCATGGTTATGTCAACCTATTCGGCGCCAATGACGGCTACGGCAACGGCGAGCAAACACGCGATTTTGTCAGCGTAGAAGACGTTGCCAAAGTTAACCTTTACTTCTTTGATCATCCCGAGCTTTCAGGCATCTTCAATCTTGGCACAGGCCGCAGCCAACAGTTTAACGAACTTGCCGCCGCCACCGTCAACGCTTGCCGTGCAGCCGAAGGCAAGCCTGAAATGAGTTTGAAAGAGTTGGTTGAAGAAGAACTTATTCGTTATATCCCATTCCCAGATGCCCTTAAAGGCAAATATCAGAGCTTTACTCAAGCGGACATCACCAAGCTGCGCGAAGCCGGGTATAAAGAAGAATTCTTGGATGTAAAACAAGGCGTCGGCCGTTACGTTAAATGGATGCTGGAGAAATTGGTTTAAGTCCTTCTGATTTAAATGATAAGGCCGTCTGAAAAAGGATTTTCAGACGGCCTGAGACCTTTGCAAAATTCCTTTCCTTCCAACAGCCGAAATCCAAACAAGGGTTTTCAGCTGTT
>NZ_JBQCTZ010000205.1:0-5875 GCF_051963715.1 Neisseria sp. P0001.S005
AGCGTAGCCATCATCATACCGGTCAACTTACCGGAAATAGAAGTCGCATCGCTGCCCGGAGCAGTACGTTCGCTCCAGTCTTTCAGAATGACAAAGCCCAAAGCCATGTTTTGGCCGGAACCGCTAAAACTAAAGCCGGAAACGGTAATAATGTTCTCGATCTCAGGTACAGATTTCGCCAGTTGAGTGATTTGAGCCAAAGTTGCATCGGTACGCTCTTTGGTTGCGCCGGCAGGCAGCTGTACGCTCAACATCAAGTTACCTTGGTCTTCAGTCGGCAAGAAGGAAGTCGGCAGACGCATAAACAGGAATACGCCCACAACAGTCAGACCGATATAGACAACCATCATGCGTAAAGTCTTGCGCAAGACTTTGGCAACCCAGCCTTCGTAGCCGTGTGTCCAGCTGTCGAATTTTTTGTTAAACCAACCGAAGAAACCTTTTTTCTCTTCGTGATGACCCTTCTGAATCGGTTTGAGCATAGTGGCACACAATGCCGGAGTCAGCGTCAAGGCAAGGAATGCGGAGAAACCGATAGATGCCGCCATGGTCAAAGCAAACTGTTTGTAAATGTTACCGGTTGCACCGCTAAACATTGCCAGCGGAACAAATACGGACATCAACACGGCAGTAATACCGATAACCGCGCCGGAAATCTGACCCATCGCTTTTTTGGTTGCAGCCTTAGGCGACAGACCTTCGCTCGCCATAATACGCTCAACGTTTTCAACGACCACAATCGCGTCATCGACCACAATACCGATCACCAATACCATCGCAAACATGGTCAATACGTTAATCGACATACCCATGTATGAGATAAAGGCAAAACCGCCCAACAGGGAAATCGGCACGACAATAGTCGGAATCAGCGTATAGCGGATGTTTTGCAGGAAGAGATACATCACCAAGAATACCAAAAAAATGGCTTCCAAAAGCGTATGGATCACTTTCTCAATCGAAATTTCCACAAATTTGGAAGTATCGTAAGGAACTTTCCAGCTCATGCCGTCTGGGAAATACTTCTGCAAAACCGCCATTTTTTCTTTTACGGCAGTCGCCGTTGCCAAAGCGTTACCGCTGTTAGACAGCATCACCGCCATACCGGTAGTGTTGACGCCGTTCAAACGGGTGGAAGAAGAATAGTCTTCCATACCCAAGCCGACTTTTGCCACATCTTTCAGATAGACATTAGAGCCGTCGGTATTTGATACCAAAATGATGTTGCCGAACTCTTCAGCCGTTCTTAATTGCCCTTCCGCAGTAACGGTCGCCGAAATGGTCTGACCTGCAGCCGCCGGCAAAGAACCGATGGAGCCTGCTGAGATTTGAATGTTTTGTGTCGCAAGCGCATTGGTTACCGTTGCAAAAGACAAGTTGTAGTTTTGCAGTTTTTTCGGGTCAACCCAAATACGCATGGCACGTTGCGCACCAAACAATTGTACCTGCCCTACCCCGTCGATACGCTGCAGTTCAGGAATGATATTACGCTGGGCGTAATCGTTCATTTCCTCAATGGATTGCTTTTCAGAAGAAAGCATGACCACTTGCAAGAAGTTGGAACGCGCTTTAGATACGGTTACACCATATTGCTGTACGGTAGACGGCAATGTGGACAACACTTCCGACAATTTGTTCTGCACGTCCACCTGCGCCAAATCTTCATCGGTCTCAGGCGTAAACGTCAGACTGACGCTGCCACTGCCGCTGGAATTGGCAGAAGTCGTCATATAGTCCAAACCTTCCACACCGTACATATTACGTTCGATAACGGCCAGTACGCTGTCTTCCATTACCTGAGCAGAAGCGCCCGGATAAGTAGCGCGCAAAGTAATGGTCGGTGCAGCAACGGACGGATATTGGGAAATCGGCAGTTTTTGAATGCCGAAAATACCCGCTGCGATGATAAAAATCGCAATAACCCATGCAAAAATGGGGCGGTCAATAAAAAACTTAGACATTCACGCGTTCCTTATTTAGCTTCAGATGCAGCTTTAGCTTCAGGCTTGGCCTCGGATGCAGCCTGGCCATCTGAAACTGCCGGTGCTGCTGCCGCAGCACTTGCAGGCGGCGTCCATTCTTTCGGCGTTACCTGTTTAGCACCCGACATAGCGGCAATGCTGATGCCTTCAACAATCACTTTGTCGCCGTCTTTCAGGCCGTCTGTAATCACCCAATTGCTACCTTGCTGTTGGGCAATGGTCACGACACGCGCTTCCATTTCGCTCTTGTCATTCACCACCATCACCGTATCTTGCGAACCGCGGGTAACTGCTTGTTGCGGCACTACAAATGCATTATCCACTGCAACTTGTTCCATCAACACGCGCACATACAAGCCCGGCATCAAGATATTTCTGTCATTAGGAATGGCGGCGCGCAAGGTAATTTGACCGGTCGTTTCGTTAACAGTCGGATCTGCAAACAGCAGACGGCCTTTTTCAGGGTAAACCGTACCGTCGTCAAATTTGATATCCACTGCAATCGCGCCGTTTGCCGCCAACAATTTGCCTTCGGCAACCTGTTGACGCAGTTTCATGACCTCACTCGCAGATTGGGTAACGTTGACATACATCGGATTGGTTTGTTGGATGGTGGCTAAAACGGTGGTATCGCCGGAATTCAGCAGCGTACCTTCAGAAACTTTAGATTGACCGATAAAGCCGGAAATCGGCGCAGTAATGCGGGAACGGTTCAGACTGATACCGGCAGATTTGATGGCTGCTTGAGCGGATTTGACGCCTGCCTCTGCTGAACGCTTGGCCGTTACGGCCGCATCATATTCTTGTTGGCTGATGGCATCGGCAGCAACCAGCGGTTTGTAGCGGGCCAGGTCGGCATTCGCTTTGGCCAAAGTAGCTTGCGCACTCGCCAACTGGGCGTGTGCGCTTTCTAAGTTTGCTTCATAAGTCGAGCTGTCGATTTGGTACAAAGGCTGACCGGCTTGCACATAGCTGCCCTCTTGGAACAAGCGTTTTTGCAAAATACCGCCAACTTGGGCGCGAACTTCGGCAGTACGCAATGATTCCAGACGGCCCGGCAACTCAGTTGTCAATGCAACGGTTTCTGGATGCACAGTGACCACGCGCACTTCAGGCGCAGGTTGTTTTTGCTGTTGCTGACTGCCTTGCGCCTGTTGGCCGGCTGCTTTTTCATCGCCTTTGCCGCAAGCGGAAAGTGCCAACGCAGTAGCTGCTGCAATTGCCGCGACACGCATCATTTTAGAAGCATAAAGAGCCATAATTTTCCTATCTCTATGATAAATAAGGGTTTGACTAATTAAAAATTGATTACTTTAATCTCATATTTCGCAAACAGAAATTGCCTGCTTTTATGAAAAACAGGCTGATTATATAGTGTTGAGAAACACTATCAAGTATTGAATTAAATTATACATACATTCTTGCATGTTCAGAAGTAATTTTTTATAATCCAAACCATAAATTTACATTTCCTACAAAACAACTATGAGAAGAACCAAAACCGAAGCCTTAAAAACCAAAGAATATCTCATGCTTGCCGCATCGGATACGTTTTATCAGAAAGGCATTGCCCGCACCTCGCTTAACGAAATTGCCCAAGCCGCAGGCGTAACGCGCGGCGCGCTGTATTGGCATTTCAAAAACAAAGAAGATTTGTTTGACGCCTTGTTCCAACGGATTTGCGACGACATCGAAAGCTGCATAAAAGAAGACTCGAACAACAATAACGAACAGGCTTGGTCAAGCTTCCGACTAACTCTGACCCGTTTCTTCGAGCGCCTGCAACACAATGAGCTTCACTATAAATTCCACAGCATTTTGTTTTTAAAATGCGAACACACCGAGCAAAACAAGGCGGTTATTGCCATCGCTAAAAAACACCAATCACTATGGCGTGAAAAAATCGTTGCTGTCCTGACTGATGCGGTACAACAAAAAGCGTTGGCGGATAATTTGGATATCGATATGGCAGTCATCTTCATCAAGTCTTCATTAGACGGCTTGATTTGGCGCTGGCTTTCTTCAGGTCAAGGCTTCGATTTAGCGCAAACTGCCCCACGCATGATTGAAATCATCATTGATACATTGGAAAACCATCCGCAATTAAGAAAACAATCATAAACATCAAAAATAAAAGGCCGTCTGAAACATTAAAAGTTTCAGACGGCCTTTTGGTTCAAACCTGCTTAACGTGTTACCGGTTTATAACGGATACGTTTCGGTTTCGCGCCTTCTTCACCCAAACGGCGTTTCTTGTCGGCTTCGTATTCTTGATAGTTGCCGTCAAAGAACACCCATTTAGAGTCGCCTTCACAAGCCAAGATATGCGTAGCGATACGGTCGAGGAACCAGCGGTCGTGCGAAATCACCATCACGCTGCCGGCAAATTCCAACAATGCGTCTTCCAACGCGCGCAGAGTTTCCACATCGAGATCGTTGGACGGTTCGTCCAACAGCAACACATTGCCGCCGCTCAACAAAGTTTTTGCCAAGTGCAGACGGCCGCGTTCGCCGCCCGACAATTGACCTGCAATTTTGCTTTGGTCGCTGCCTTTGAAGTTGAAGCGTCCCAAATATTGGCGGGCGGGAATTTCAAACTGACCAACCTGCAAAATGTCGCGGCCTTCGGCAATGTTGTCGAACACGGTTTTGTCGTTTTGCAAACCTTCACGGCTTTGATCAATCAGGCTCATTTTCACGGTTTGCCCGATTTTCACTTCGCCGGAATCGGGCTGCTCTTTGCCAGAAATCATTTTGAACAGCGTAGATTTACCCGCGCCGTTCGGACCGATGATGCCGACAATCGCGCCAGCAGGTACTTTGAAGCTCAAATCGTCAATCAGCACTTTATCGCCAAACGATTTGGAAACGTTCACAAATTCAATCACTTCGTTACCCAAACGCTCGGCAACAGGGATAAAGATTTCCTGCGTTTCATTGCGTTTTTGGTATTCGTAGTTGCTCATTTCTTCAAAACGCGCCAAACGCGCTTTGGACTTGGCTTGGCGGCCTTTGGCATTTTGGCGCACCCATTCTAATTCCTGCTTCATCGCCTTCACGCGTGCAGCTTCAGACTTCGCCTCGTTTTCCAAACGTTTTTCTTTCTGCTCCAGCCAAGACGAGTAATTGCCTTTCCACGGAATGCCGTGGCCGCGGTCGAGTTCCAAAATCCATTCAGCGGCGTTGTCGAGGAAGTAGCGGTCGTGCGTTACCGCAACCACGGTACCTGGGAAGCGGACCAAGAATTGCTCCAGCCATTCGACAGATTCCGCATCCAAGTGGTTGGTCGGCTCGTCAAGCAAAAGCATATCGGGCTTGCTCAATAAGAGTTTGCACAAAGCCACACGGCGTTTTTCACCGCCGGACAAATTGCCGATTTTGGCATCCCAATCAGGCAGGCGCAGCGCGTCAGCAGCGATTTCCAATTCATGCTCTGCACCGCCGCCGGTAGATGAACCTGCCGCAATAATCGCTTCCAAACGACCCTGCTCTTCCGCCAACGCGTCAAAATCCGCATCAGGATTGGCATACTCGGCATACACTTCTTCCAAGCGTTTTTGTGCAGCAGCTACTTCGCCCAAACCGCTTTCCACTTCCTCGCGCACGGTTTTTTCAGGATCAAGCTCAGGCTCTTGCGGCAGGTAGCCGATTTTAATGCCGCCCATCGGCACGGCTTCGCCCTCAAATTCCTTATCAACGCCAGCCATAATCCGCAGTACAGTAGATTTACCCGCACCGTTCAAACCGAGCAAACCGATTTTTGCACCGGGGAAAAATGAAAGGGAAATGTCTTTAATAATGGTTTTTTGCGGCGGCACAACCTTGCTCACGCGCAGCATAGAATAGACGTATTGTTGGGACATAGTTTTCTCGTTTCCGTCAAACAAATTTCA
>NZ_JBQCTZ010000206.1:0-5815 GCF_051963715.1 Neisseria sp. P0001.S005
TTTGAGGCCGTCTGAAGGCAGTTGATGGCGGGCGACATGAAAAAAGGACGCGTAAAGCGTCCTTTATGGAGATTAAAACCTGAAAAGTATTACTGGTTTTTCTCGATGATTTCTTTGAGGTGAGGCATAGGGCTGTAACCGCTTTGGCTGCGGCCGTTAGGGAAGACTACGGTCGGCGTGCCGTTGAAGCCGAATTGTTCGCCCAATGAAGTGGTTTCTGCAACAGGGTTTTCGCAGTTTGCTTTGCCGCTTGGGAGTTTGCCTTTGCGCATCCAGTCGATCCATGCCTGGGTCGGATTAGGCTGACACCACAACAGCTCGGCTTTGCGCGCGGCATCAGGGTGCAGGCTTGGAATCGGCATCATGAAGGTATAAATCGTGATGTCGGTCATTTTTTCAAATTCATGCTCCAAGCGTTTGCAGTACGGGCAGTCCGGATCAGAGAAAACAGCGACTTTCAGTTTGCCGTTGCCGCGTACTTCTTTGATGGCTTTGTCCAAAGGCAGGGAAGCGAAGTCGATTTTGTTCAAATCGGCGGCGCGTTCTTCAGTCATGCTTTGGCGCGTATTGACGTTGATGAGGTCGCCAACGAGCATATAGTCGCCTTTGGCATCGGTATAGATGATTTGTTTGCCGCTGACGACAACTTCATAAATGCCTTTAATCGGCGTTTCACTGACGCTCAAAACTTTCAAATCTTGGGCGGCATAGACTTTTTCCAGGCGCGCTTTCAAAGAAGCGGCAACCGATTTGTCGGCAGGCGCTTCCGCTTTGGCAGCAGGGGCAGGCGCCGCGTTGGCGTTGGATACGGCAGGTTGACCGCATGCCAACAAAGGAAGGACGGCAAACGGTGTTAAGATTTTGATTAACTTGGTTTTCATGCGAAAGACTTGCGTGTGTTGAAAGTAAGGCATTGTATCAAACCTCTGTCATGTCTGCATTGTACTCAGGCTCAAATTATCGTCTGAAAATAGCTTTCGGCTGTTAAAATACGAAAAAATGATTTGATTGTTTGTATGTTCTACCACCGTATTGCCGTAAATGTGCCGCTTTCAGACGGCCTTTTGACTTATTCCCATTCCGAGCCGCTTCCTCCGGGAACGCGGGTGCTTGTGCCTTTCCGCAATAAAACCGTTGTCGGGATTGTGTGGGAAACGGATATTACGCCCGATATGGATATGGCGCGGATTTTGAGTGTTCAGACGGCCTTTGTAGAAGAAAAGCCGTTGCCTCAAAGCTGGCGTAATTTGTTGGCGTTTACGTCGCGTTATTACCACTATCCGAACGGGCAGGCAGTATTTGCCGCACTGCCGCAGGGTTTGAAGGAAACGCGCGCGGTGGAAATGCCGCAGCCGCCGTTGTTTTACGCTTTGAACGAAGCGGGTAGGGCGCAAACGCCGCCGCCGTCTCGGTTCAACAAAAAAGCGGCTTTGTGGGACGCGCTGCTGTCGGGCGGGATGACGATGGCGGCGTTGAAGCAGGTGAACGCGCAGGCGGCGAAATTAATCGAAGATTGGGCGGAACAGGGTTGGATTGAAACTGCGGAAGCGGCAAATTCCGTTTTAGAGTCGTGCAATGGACAGGCTTCGCACTCTGAATTTGTATTAAATGCCGACCAGCAGAAAGCTTCCGATGAAATTCAGACAGCCTTTGGTAAATTTCAGCCGTTTTTGCTGTACGGCATTACCGGCAGTGGCAAGACCGAAGTGTATTTTGATGCGATGGCGAAAGTGTTGGCGCAGGGGCGGCAGGTGTTGTTTCTGTTGCCTGAAATCAACCTCACGCCGCAGCTTTTGAAGCGGGTGGAAAACCGTTTTGCCGACGTGCCGACCGCCGTGTTGCACAGCCAGATGGCTGCAGGCAAGCGCACGCAGGATTATCTTCGCGCGATGTTGGGGCAGGCGAAGCTGGTGATTGGCACGCGGTTGGCGGTGTTCACGCCGATGGGTAATGTCGGGCTGATTGTGGTCGATGAGGAACACGACGGCTCGTTCAAACAGGACAACGAATTGCGCTACCACGCCCGCGATTTGGCGGTGTGGCGGGCAAAGCAGAGCGGCTGTCCCATCATATTGGGCAGTGCTACGCCCAGCTTGGAGAGTTGGCACAAGGCGCAAAGCGGCGCGTACCGCCTGTTGCAACTGACCGAACGCGCCCATGCTTCCGCGCAACTGCCGCAAGTGGAAATCCTCAATGTAGGCCGTCTGAAACTCGACAACGGCTTCTCGCCGCAAGCCTTGCAGCTTTTGAAACAGAATTTTGAGGCGGGCGGCATGTCGCTGGTGTACCTCAACCGGCGCGGCTTCGCACCCGCATTATTTTGCAGCGACTGCGGCCATACTTTCGGCTGTCCGAACTGCTCCGCTAAAATGGTGTTGCACCAACGCGCCCGCCAACTGCGCTGCCACCACTGCGATCACCGCGAACCCATCCCGTACAAATGCCCCGACTGCGGCAACCAAGATCTGACCGCCGTCGGCCACGGCACGCAGCGCGTCGAAGAAACCCTGCGCGCCTTCCTGCCCGAGGCCGCCGTCGTCCGCGTCGACAGGGACAGCACTGCGCACAAAAACGACTGGGCGGATTTGTACCGCCGCATCGCCGACAACGAAATCGACATTCTGGTAGGCACGCAGATGCTCGCCAAGGGCCATGATTTTGCGCGGCTCAACCTCGTTATCGTGTTGAACGCCGACGGCAGCCTGTACAGCGCGGACTTTCGCGCGCCGGAAAGGCTGTTCGCCGAGCTGATGCAAGTGTCCGGCAGGGCGGGGCGAGCCGATAAACCCGGCAAGGTGTTGATACAGACCCAACTGCCCGAACATCCCGTCTTCGCCGCCGTTAAAGCGCAGGACTACGCCGTGTTTGCCGAAAACGAATTGAAAGAGCGGCAAATGTTCGCCATGCCGCCTTTCGGTTTTCAGACGGCCGTCCGTGCCGATGCGCTGCGCGTTGCCGATGCGATGGAATTTCTCAACGCCGCCAAAGAAACCCTTGTCCCGCTTTTGCCCGAAAGCGTCTCCCAGTTTGGTGCCGCTCCGATGCTGATGGTGCGCCTTGCCGAACGCGAACGTGCGCAAGTTTTCCTCGAATCGACATCCCGACAAGATTTGCACCGTGCCGTGAGTTTGTGGGTACAGGTGTTGCAGCAAAACCGCGACGGCAAAATCCGATGGTCGGTGGACGTTGATGTGCAAGAGGCTTGATTGAAATGATTCAATCAATATGGAAATAAAAGGCCGTCTGAAAATCTGTTTTTCAGACGGCCTTAAGTTTTGAAATCAGTTTAGAAGAATTTTGCAGCGATATAGCCGAGTGCAAGCAGGCTCAAAACGGCGAATACGATAGCCATTGTAAGCAGAAACTGTGTTTTCTTCCTCGCTGCAAGTGCGGCCAGCTCAGGATTTTGGCCTAACTCTTCGCGTAATTGGGATTCCAATTCGGCACGGATTTTTTTGCGCAGTTTTTTCTCTTCCTGCTCACGTTCATATTTGAGCTTGTGGGCAATTTCGGTTTGTTTTTTATGCTCGAAAGAGATTTTTTCCTGCCATTCAATGCGCTTGCGCTGGATGGCTAGCTCATTTTTTTCTGTCAAATCAAAGTGGCAGGTTTTACATTCCTGTGCATCTAATTCGTCAATTATCGTCATGCAGACAGGGCATTGGATAGGGTCGGGCGTGTTGACTGCCAATACGGGTTCTTCTTCGACCGCTTCCAACTCCATAGCCTGACGGACGATTACGTCCAAACCCAAATAGCTGAAGTAATGCTGCGCATTTTCGCGCTCGTCTTGCGTGCATTTTTCGGCCACAATGGCTTGCGGACGCTCTGCCAAGGCTTGAATCAGGCTCTCGGCTTCATTTTCGGGCAGGTTGTCATACAGGCAGGCATGGATGCGCTCCTTATCCGTGTTCGGCGGATAGGAAACATATACGTCGAAAAATTTTTCTTGTTTGCTCATTGATATCCCATGAATATTTCGACTGCGTCAACCAAATGGGTTGGGCCTAAGGTTTTGTTATTGTGTTTGAGCTGTTTTGGCTTGCGATGCAGGCAAAAACAGAGGCCGCAGTCTTAGGCAGACCGGATAGGGGGTGCCTTTGTGTCGTTAATCGGCTGGACAATGATTTTTTATTTATATGGCAATATGCATGTCCAATGTTATGTCTATTGTAGAGTAAATATTCACGCCCGATATTATTATTATAAGATAAATCCAATATTGTTTAAAATAAATTCACACAAAAGGCCGTCTGAAGATACAGACGGCCTGTTTTTCATGAAGAAACGGATTGTTTATACGGAGAAGGACGAGCCGCAACCGCAAGTCGTTTCGGCATTCGGATTGCGGATGACGAATTGAGAACCTTGCAGGCTTTCGGTGTAGTCGATTTCCGCACCAACCAGATATTGGTAGCTCATCGGGTCAACCAAGAACGTCAGGCCGTTTTTCTGGATTTCAAAATCGTCGTCATTTTTGATTTCATCAAAAGTAAAACCATATTGGAAGCCGGAGCAACCGCCGCCGTTGACGAATACGCGCAATTTCAAATCGGGATTGTTCTCTTCGGCAATCAGGTCGGCAACTTTGGTGCAGCAGCTGTCAGTAAAGATAATAGGGCTTTCGTCTGACATGATGTGATTCCTTTTATATGAATATTTTTACTATTGTCGCGCAAACCGTTAGTCAAGGCAAGTTTGTGCAGACAGGGTCTGCCAGCTTACATGGAGGGCATGGCAGAAATTTCAAGCACCAGTATGTCAGATTTAGATGCTTCTGCCAAACCATTCTACACGGCCGATGATGGCGACGTCGTCGGTCGGGTTTTTCAAGTCGATTTCAAAAGTAGGGTAGGCCTCGTTGGCAGAAATGACGTTGACGATGCCGCCGGGTATCAGTTGCAGGCGTTTGACCAAAAGGTTTTCATTGAGGCGTAAAACATAGAGGCCGTCGCGCGGCGTGGTTTGGCCGTGGTTGATGAGGATGGTGTCGCCATCATTCAGCACGCCTTCCATCGAGTCGCCTTTGACTGAGATAACGGAAAGGTTTTTGATGTCGCGCGTTACATAATTTTCAATCCAATAGCGTCGGAACGCCATGGCGAACATGGGCTGTTCGTCACCGACGAGCTGTCCGTGTCCGGCCGCGGCCTGGATGTCGTAACGCGGTACGAAGACAAATTCGTCTATATCGACTGGATTACCCAGTGTGTCGGTTGCCGTGGCTTTTGGGGCTTCGGAATCGGGGAAGGGAGAACCCTCACCTGTCAAAAGCCAGTCTATGCTGCAGCCTTTAAGTTGTTTGATTTTTTTTAGCGTTTCCGATTTCGGCAGGCCGCCTTCGTTCCAGATACGGCTGAATCCGGCGATGGTCATATCGATGTCGGCGGCAATTTTGGCTTGGCGGGCTTCATCTTTCCATAAGAAAGCCAGGCGGTCTTTAAAGGTATCCATGTTTATGCCTTTATGGAGGTATGTTTTTTATATGGTTTGGACGATTTGAGTGTATTTTACCTTAGTTTTTATAAAATTGTAAGAAAAAAATTACTTAATCTAAGAAAAAGTATTGCATATTCTATTTTTTCTTAGTATTATTCGTTTTGTCTTAGATAAATCGATATTTCTAATTTTATATTCGATTTTTCTTAGTTTAATTTTATTTGGTTTAGTTTTTCTGATTTAAACCTGCTATATGATTATGATGAGAGGTGTGAAATGACTCGTTCGCGTAAAAATACTTTTTGGGTGCTGCTGGCGTTGGTACTGGGTTTTTTTGCTCTGCCTTTCGGATCTTCGGAGGCGCATGAGGCGGACG
>NZ_JBQCTZ010000207.1:0-5798 GCF_051963715.1 Neisseria sp. P0001.S005
CGGTAACGGCTGCCGCTAAATTGGGTAATGTAGATTTATTGGTTGCCGGCAGCAATGCTGCTGCGGTGGTTGAAGAGGCGAAACAGGTTGCAGGTGTAGCGAAAGTTTTGGTAGCCGATGCACCCTATTACGCTGAAGGTTTGGCAGAAGAATTAGCGCCTTTGGTTGTTAAACTGGCTGCGGACTACCGCTATGTGGCTGCGACTGCAACTGCGTTTGGTAAAAATCTGTTGCCCCGAGTAGCTGCTCTGTTGGATGTGCCACAAGTTTCGGATTTAACCGAAGTTGTGGATAACTCGACATTTGTCCGTCCAATTTATGCTGGTAATGCTTTTGAAACCGTTCAATCCAATTCTGAGAAACTGGTGCTGACTTTCCGTGCAACCGCATTTGATGCTGCCGGACAAGGCGGTAATGCAGAAGTGGTCAATGTTGAGGCAACACCTGCTCAAAACCTGAGCCGTTTCGTAAACCGTCAACTTTCTCAGTCTGACCGCCCTGAATTGACTCAGGCAAAAGTGATTGTTTCCGGTGGCCGTGCATTGGGCAGTGCTGAAAAATTTAATGAAGTGTTGACTCCTTTGGCAGATGTTTTGGGTGCGGCGATTGGTGCGTCCCGTGCGGCAGTGGATGCCGAGTATGCGCCAAACGATGCCCAAGTGGGTCAAACCGGTAAAGTGGTTGCGCCGCAACTGTACTTCGCTATCGGTATTTCCGGTGCTATCCAACACGTTGCCGGTATGCAAGACAGTAAAGTAATTGTTGCCATCAACAAAGATGCTGATGCGCCTATTTTCAATGTGGCAGACTACGGCTTGGTTGGTGATTTGTTTGAAGTTGTGCCTCAACTGACAGAAGCACTGAAAAACTAATGTTTCACGTGAAACGTTCAGACGGCCTTTGTTATAAAAGGCCGTCTGAAAATATTTCGGCATGATTACGACTTATAAAACCATTACCACACCGACACAGGCTGAATTTAAAGATAAAGGCAGCCGCTTCATCGCATATGCCTATCCGATCCGCACGTTGGCTGATGTGAAGAAATATCTCGACCCATTAAAGGAAGAGCATCACAAAGCACGACATTGGTGCTACGCCTACCGATTGGGTGTGGATGGAATGCAGTTTCGCGCAAATGATGATGGAGAACCGTCCGGGAGCGCTGGCCGCCCTATTCTGGGGCAGATTGATTCTGTCGGCGTAACGGATGTATTGGTTGTGGTTGTGCGTTATTTTGGCGGTACGCTATTGGGTGTTCCCGGTTTGATTAATGCGTATAAGGAATCAACGGCTCAGGCACTGGCAATAGCAGAAGTTGTTGAAAAGAATGTCGAAAAGACAGTTTGGTTGAAATGTGAATATCCTGTTTTGAATGAGGCGATACGGATTGCCAAACAATATCAGGCCGATATTGTGGAACAGGATTTGCAGCTGGATTGTAAGTTGACAGTGAAAATAGCGTTGGCCGATTATGAAGCCTGTATTGCCGCCTGGAAAAATACACGCCAAATTGAAGTAAATACTGAGAAGCCGTTTGAATAAAAGGTCGTCTGAACATATTTGATCAATCAAAAGTTTCAGACGGCCTTTGAAGTTTTAGCCTTGGTATCTGTCTAAAGCATTTACGCTTGAGCGCAGGTGCTCCCAAGCCAGTTGATGAAATTCTCCCAGTGCGTTCCATAGGGCATCTTCGCTCATGATGCTGTATTCGCCCTGTGTACGCAAATCAACATCTGCACCTTCTTCAATGGCTTGATAACACGCTTGGTATTCGTGGGTATAGAATTCATCCATGTCCTGCATGAGGCTTGCAGCATGTTTCCATCGGGCGATATCTGCCTCCAGTTGCGGCAGTAATTCGCACCATTCGCGGTATTTGCTTTGAATTTCGTCAATACGCTTTTGCATGATTTTCCTTTCGTTGTTTGAAATTAGAGTATGGTTGTCTTGGTGCAATATTATTCTTAATTTGAAACAGCTATACAAGATGGAACAATAATTCCATCGATTGAATTTAATTGACAACATCTATTCTTCAAGGAGACGGTATGAAATTGCTCGTTATTGGTAATGGTGGACGTGAACACGCACTGGCTTGGAAATTGGCGCAGTCGTCTAAAGTAGAAACTGTCTTTGTTGCACCTGGTAATGCCGGAACGGCAATTGAGCCTAAACTGCAGAATGTGGCATTGACGGCGCATCAAGATTTGATTGATTTTTGCCGTAATGAAAATATTGCCTTTACCGTAGTCGGCCCTGAAGCTCCTTTGGCTGCCGGTGTGGTGAATGACTTCCGTGCTGCCGGATTGAAGATTTTTGGCCCGACTCAATACGCGGCCCAGTTGGAGAGCTCAAAGGATTTTGCTAAAGCGTTTATGGCAAAATATAACATTCCAACTGCGCAATACCAAACCTTTGAAAATGCCGATGCAGCACATGATTACGTCAACCGAAAAGGTGCGCCGATTGTTATTAAAGCGGATGGTTTGGCTGCCGGTAAGGGCGTGATTGTCGCCATGACTTTGGATGAAGCCCATGCCGCTATTGACGATATGTTGTTGGGCAACAAAATGGGTAATGCAGGTGCGCGCGTCGTGATTGAAGATTTCCTGCAAGGCGAGGAAGCGAGCTTTATCGTTATGGTGGACGGTAATCATGTTTTGCCGATGGCAACCAGTCAAGACCATAAACGCCTGTTGGATGATGACAAAGGCCCTAATACCGGCGGTATGGGTGCATACAGCCCTGCTCCGGTGGTAACGCCTGATGTGTACGAGCGTGCGATGAATGAAATTATTTTGCCGACTGTGGCCGGTATGAAAGCAGAAGGTCATGAGTTTACCGGCTTTTTATATGCGGGCTTGATGATTGATAAAACCGGTGCGCCTTATACCATCGAATTTAACTGCCGTTTCGGCGACCCTGAAACCCAGCCGATTATGAGCCGTTTGGATAGCGATTTGGTGGATTTGGTTGAAGCGGCAATCGACGGCAAACTGGATAGTGTTACCGCCGAATGGAATCCGCAGACTGCCGTAGGCGTGGTGTTGGCCGCACAAAACTATCCTGACTCTCCGAAAAAAGGCGATGTGATCTTCGGCTTGGATAAGGCCAATCAAATCGGTAAAGTTTTCCATGCCGGTACTGCAACGAATGAAAAAGGCGAAGTGGTAACCAACGGCGGCCGTGTGTTGTGTGTCGTCGGTTTGGGCGATGATGTTGCACAAGCTAAAAGCAAGGCTTATGAGGCATTGGAAACTATCCGTTTTGACGGTATGCAATACCGTAAAGACATTGCCGATAAAGCCATCAACCGTTAATAATGAATAGAAATAGGCCGTCTGAACACAGATTGTCCGACAATCGCGGTTTCAGACGGCCTTGGTATATGATGATGTTCCCTAGAATTTTATCGGCTGCAGTCCAACGCAGGTTGCAGGCGCATCTTAAAAAAGGCGGTTTGGTCGCCTATCCCACTGAGTCTTGCTATGGCTTGGGCTGTATCCCTACTTTGCCCAAAGCACTCAATCAACTAATCCATTTGAAAAAACGACCGCAACACAAAGGCATGATTGTCATTGGGCATAGCTTGGAACAGTTGCAACCTTTGCTGCAAAGGCCGTCTGAAGATATCCAAACCATGCTGCATGAAGCATGGCCGGCTCCGAAAACTTTTTTATTGCCGACCGGTAAAAAAGTATTGCCCTTATTGCGTGGGAAAGGACGCAGTAAATTGGCTGTCAGGGTTCCTGCGCATGCAGGTGCAAGGCGTTTGTGTCAGGTTTTGGAAATGCCTTTAGTCTCTACTTCATGCAATCGTGCAGGCAAACGGGCGTGCAAAACGGAAAGGGAAGTCAGAAGACAGTTCGGCAGGAAAGTATGGGTTGTAGGCGGATTGATAGGTAAGCAGAAAATGCCCAGCCAGATTATTGATGGAGAAACAGGAACAAGGCTGCGTTAAAGAAGGGCTGTATTTTCAAAGGAAAGGTATTTATTTGGAGAAGCAAATTTTGAGCGTAAAAGAATCGCTGTAATAAATTATTTTTGAATAAACAAAATTTGTGGATAAATTTGAAGATAAATTTCCATAAAAACATAAAAAGGCCGTCTGACACTTGATATTCAAAGCATTCAGACGGCCTTTTAAATATTTAAACTGTGGATAACTTTGTGAATAAGTGTGGATTAAAGCTTATGTCCGCACACTGTTTCGTATTGTTTTTCAGTAATCGTGCCGCTCATGACGCTCATTGGGCGGATGCTGGTCGGTGTATAGCTTTGGTTGGAAATCACCCGGCCGTGTTCGTCCATCAGTTGCAGCGCTGCCAGGCGATAGGTTTTGTTTGAGCAATGAATTTCCCAGCTGCCGATGGCCGTTTTATAGGCAGGCGTGTTGACGAAACGTTCCTCTTTCAGTTTGGAAACGGTTTTTTTATCGCGGAAAGTAACCAGTGCGCCATTTCTTTTAATGCTGCTTTTATCAATGGCCACTTTGATATTGCCTTCAGAGATGGTGCCGATGTTGGTCCAGCTGCCACCGCCGCTCGATGTGGTGGTTGTTTCACAGGCACTCAACATCAAAGCCGCAAATACGGTTGCAGCTAGGGAAAAACGTTTGATATTCATAAAACCTCATTATTTACAGAAAGTCAGCCGATATTATCCGTGAAGATGGCATATATCGTAAATCGATTTTGCAAAGTTGAACCTCTGAAAAGAATTTTATGAAAAATACGCTGAAAAGGCCGTCTGAAACCTGTCTTTCAGACGGCCTTGGAGTGTAAAATCATGTATAATTGCAAACAATTTGGTTTTCATCCCATAGGAAGATCCGACATGATTAACCCTATCGCTGCACTTTCCCCATTAGATGGCCGCTATGCCAAATCCGTTGAAGCATTGCGTCCGATTTTCTCCGAATACGGCCTGATGCGTGCACGTGTCAAAGTTGAATTAAACTGGCTCAAAGCCCTTGCCGCCGAGCCTAAGATTGCAGAAGTTCCTGCTTTCAGCGATTTTACGCTTGCCGAAATCGACAAGGTAATCGAAAACTTCTCACTTGAAGATGCCGCCGCCGTCAAAGCCATTGAGGCGACCACTAATCACGACGTCAAAGCCATCGAGTATTGGCTTAAAGAACGCTTCTCCGGCGTGCCTGAAGTGGCTGCCGCCAGCGAGTTCATCCACTTTGCCTGCACCAGCGAAGACATCAACAACCTGTCCCACGCTTTGATGCTGCAAGAAGCGCGTGAGACTGTTTTGCTGCCGAAACTGGCCGAAATCATCGAAAAACTGACCGGCATGGCGCATGAGTTGGCTGCCGTCCCTATGATGAGCCGCACGCATGGCCAGCCTGCTACACCAAGCACATTGGGTAAAGAAATCGCCAATGTCGTGTACCGCCTGCAACGCCAGTTTAAAAACCTGCAAGCGCAAGAGTTCCTCGGCAAAATTAACGGCGCAGTCGGCAACTACAATGCCCATATGGTTGCTTACCCCGATGTGGATTGGGAAACCCATTGCCGCAACTTTGTCGAAATCAGCCTCGGCCTGACCTTCAACCCCTACACTATTCAAATCGAGCCGCACGACTATATGGCGGAATTCTTCCAAGCCATCAGTCGTGTCAACACGATTCTGATCGACTTCAACCGCGATGTTTGGGGCTATATTTCATTGGGTTACTTCAAACAAAAAGTCAAAGCAGGCGAAGTCGGTTCTTCCACCATGCCGCACAAAGTCAATCCGATCGACTTTGAAAACTCCGAAGGCAACCTCGGTATGGCCAATGCCGT
>NZ_JBQCTZ010000208.1:0-5738 GCF_051963715.1 Neisseria sp. P0001.S005
TTTTATTATCATGCAATGTCGTATAAATTTAATTTATTTAGATATATTTGTTCTTGTTTCAGGACAAACTTTTCAGACGGCCTGATATTTCCAATACCTTGCCTTTTTTACCGCGTTTGCCGTCAATATCGGCAATACGCAGTTTTTCCTGATGTTCTGCACCGCGTCGGCCGACCGATACAAAGGTAAACTCAGGAGAGGTCGTCACCATAATGTGTTCCAAAGATGCACCATCGGCCAACGACATCAGCTGCAAACCGCGGCCTTTAGGCATGACTTTGAGTTCGCCAATGGAAAATGCCAAGAGACGATGGTCGCTGCTGGCCAGTACGACTTTGCAGTCGGGATTAATCAGCGAAGAAGCATAGACGGCAACCGGCGGCAGGACGGTTTCGCCGCTGTCTACGGTCATGACCACTTTACCCGCTTTCACGCGTCCGACCATATCGGCCAACTTGGTAATGAAGCCGTAGCCACCGCTGCCTGAGAGTAGGTAGTGCTGTTCGGGCTGGCCGGTGAGCATGGCGACGGGTTTCGCGCCGTTTTGCAGCTCGATTAATGATGAAACCGGCACGCCGTCGCCGCGTCCACCGGGAATTTCAGCGGCATCGAGCGTGTAGGTTCTGCCCAATGAATCGAGGATGACAACGGGTAAAACGGTGCGCCCTTCAAGGGTTTGTTTGAGACGATCGCCTTCTTTGAACGCGGTTTGGCTTAAATCGAGATTATGTCCGGCACGGCTGCGTATCCAGCCTTTTTCCGACAAAATCAGCGTGATCGGCTCATCGGCGGTGGTTTGCGTCAGCACGGCGCGTCCGGCTTCTTCTACCAGCGTGCGGCGCGCGTCGCCGAACTGCTTCATGTCCGCCTGCATCTCTTTGATAATCAGCTTGCGCTTTTCGTTTTCGTCGCCCAAAAGGATATTCAGACAACCTTGTTCCTCGCGCAATTCATTCAATTCTTTTTCGAGTTTGAACCCTTCCAAACGTGCCAACTGGCGCAGGCGGATTTCCAAAATGTCTTCGGCTTGGATTTCGGTCAGCCCGAACGCCTCCATCAGGTCGGTTTTCGGGTCGTCTGATTCGCGGATGACTTTAATCACTTCGTCGATGTGCAGAAAGACTTTCAGACGACCTTCAAGGATGTGCAGCCGTTTTTCCACTTGGTTCAAACGGAATTTCAGACGACGTGTGACGGTCACGACGCGGAAATCCAGCCATTCCTGCAAAATCGTTTTCAGGTTTTTCTGCGCGGGGCGGTTGTCCAGCCCCATCATCACCAAGTTCATGGACACATTGCCTTCCAGCGAAGTCTGCGCCATAAGCGTGTTGATGAAGGTATCGGTATCGATGCGGCTAGATTTTGGCTCGAACACTAGGCGCACAGGGTGTTCGCCGTCTGACTCGTCGCGCACGCGGTCGATTAAATCCAGCATCAGCTTTTTGGTATTGAGCTGGTCTTGGTTGAGCTGCTTTTTACCCGCTTTCGGTTTCGGGTTGGTTTGTTCTTCGATTTCGGCAAGGATTTTGGCGGAGTTGGCGTTCGGCGGCAGCTCGGTCACAATCACGCGCCATTGTCCGCGCGCCAATTTCTCAATTTCATAACGCGCACGCACGCGCACGCTGCCTTTACCGGTTTCGTAAATCCGGCGCAATTCGTCCGCCGGCGTGATGATTTGACCACCACCTGCAAAGTCGGGGGCGGGAATATATTGCATCAGGTCGGCGGTTTCCAGCGTCGGTTTCTTCAACAGTGCAATCGCCGCCTGCGTGACTTCGTTCAAATTGTGCGACGGAATCTCGGTCGCCATACCCACCGCGATGCCCGACGCGCCGTTGAGCAACACCATAGGCAAGCGGGCGGGCAGGTGCAGCGGTTCGTCAAACGCGCCGTCGTAGTTCGGCACGAAATCCACTGTCCCCTGATTGATTTCGGACAACAGCAATTCCGCAATCGGCGTCAGCCGCGCTTCGGTGTAACGCATCGCCGCCGCTCCGTCGCCGTCACGCGAACCGAAGTTGCCGATGCCGTCGATTAAGGGATAGCGCAAGGTAAAATCCTGCGCCATGCGTACCATCGCTTCATAGGCGGAACTGTCGCCGTGCGGGTGGTATTTACCCAAAATCTCACCGACCACGCGCGCCGATTTCACCGGCTTCGCCCCCGCCGTCAAACCCATATCGCGCATGGCAAACAAAATGCGCCGCTGCACGGGCTTCTGGCCGTCTGAAACTTCAGGCAGCGCGCGGCCTTTGACCACGCTCATGGCGTATTCGAGATAGGCGCGTTCGGCGTACTGACCTAACAGCAGGTAGTCTTCGCCGATAGGAGATGGGCTTGGAGCGGAAATGTGTTCTGTCATCAGGATGGTAAAACGAAATAAATTAAAGAAGGATATTGTAAAGCAAAATCGGTAGTCATAGCCAATTTGAGTGATGAACGGTAGCGCAGCGACAATAAGGCTTACCGAATCAGTTCAGCAAATGGAATCCGTTTTGACAAAAAAGGCCGTCTGAAACCATTTCATGTTTCAGACGGCCTTTTCATTTTGGTTTTAAATCAAAACTTCGTTATTCTGCAGTAGCCGGTTTGGCCGCAGTTTTAATGGTTAAGGTCACCGCTGCGGCAATGGCCAGGGAAACACCGGCAAAAGTCATCGCGTTGGCAGGGTTTGAACCCAAGAAAGTTCTGTACACCCAGCCGAAAGATACAGTTTCAATCAGCATTGGAATCACAATCATCATGTTCACAATACCCATGTACACGCCGTAACGTTCTTTCGGAATAGAACCGACCACAATCATAAACGGCACGCCCATCATACTTGCCCAACCGACACCGAAACCAATCATCGGCGCAAACATCAGGTATTTGTTGCCGATGTGCGGAATGGTGAGCAAGGCCAGCGCGGCAAGGGTAACAGCAAAGGCGTGAACATATTTGGCGGCGTATTTGCGCGCCATCCACATCAGGCCGAAGGCGGAGATAAAGGTTACAACATTGTAGCAAGCGTTTACAAGGCCGGTCCATGCAACCGCTTGACTATACGCTTCGGTATTTTCAACAGTCGAATTCCAAACGGATTGGACGATACTGTGGGAAATATATTGCCAATAGATGAAGAGTGCGTACCATTGGAAGAGATACACCAAAGCCAGTTGCCACAGGGCAGTCGGCATTTCGCGCACAGCAACGACAATATCTTTAACAGCATGGGCCGGACCGCTCGGCTGAGCTTTAATGGCCGCCATTTCTGCAGGACTAGGCTCGCGTTCGGATGTCGATAACACAGTAACCAAAACCGAACCAATAGAGCAAACCGCACCAATATAGAAGGAACCGAATACCCAATACGGGATACCCGCTTCGGAAGTTTGTTGCAACCAGCCGATTTGTTGGAAGATGTAGAGGGAAACGTTGGCCAGGGTAATACCCAAACCGGTAAACACAGACTGCATCAAGAAACCGGTAGATTGCTGGTGTTCAGGAACGGTATCGGCAATAAAGGCACGGAAAGGTTCCATCGCGGTATTGTTACTGACATCCAAGAGCCACAGCAGCAATACGGCCACCCACAAGGCGGTAACGTGCGGATAAATAAAGAGGCAGAGACTGCAACCGATGGCGCCAATCAAGAAATACGGACGGCGGCGGCCCAATCCCGGCACCCAAGTGCGGTCACTCATCGCACCAATCATCGGCTGCACCAGCAAACCGGTAATCGGGCCTGCCATATTCAAAATCGGCAACTGGCTCGGGTCGGCATGAAGAAAGCTGAAAATCGGATTAATCGCAGTTTGCTGCAACCCGAAGCTATATTGAATACCGAAGAAACCGAAGTTCATCAGCATAATCTGGCGAAGTGTCATCGCCACTTGTGGGGAGATTTTCATAGGAAGGCTACTCCTGGGTAATAAACTATGGAAACAACAAACTCCAATTTCAGCGGTATGACGCTTTTATTGTATTTGGGCTGCCCTTTTTACTGAGGCAACTCCGTTTTCAGACGGCCTTTATTTTGACCGTTCACATGAATCTTATTTTGATGTGTGTTTGTGTTGTTTAAAGCTTATTATTTTCAGGCCGTCTGAAACTATTTATTAATCACAGACTGACGCCAGATGGTTTCCCCAACGACCTTGACTGGCTGAACCGCACCGGTCGGGTGTTCAATGTGTTGAAACAGCAAATCCGCCGCCATCGCGCCCATGCGCAGATACGGCAACTCGGTACTGGTCAACGGCGGAAACAGCGTCTCTGCAATCGCGCTGTGGTTATCATATCCGGCAACGGAGACTTGCTCGGGAACCCGTACGCCACGCGTCCTCAAAATCCCGTAAACGCGCACGGCCATTTCATCGTTTCCGCAGCAAATTACCGTCGGCGGAATCGGCAAAGACAGCAATTTCAAAATAGCCGAAATCAAAGAACCACTGTCATTGCTGAAGTCAGGATAACCAGTTTGCACCAAATCAGGATCGAAGACAATATCCGCATCAGCCAAAGCCCGGCGGTATCCGGCCAATCTCAATCTCGTCGCTTCCACGCCCGGCTGCAAAGTCACATAAGCAATCCGTTTGTGTCCGCTTTGAATAATTCGGCGCACCAAACCATACTGCCCTGCTTCGTCATCCGGCAAAACCGCAGGCGTACCCGCCAAATCAAAACAGTTGACCAACACCATCGGGCAACGGTTGGGCACTTCCGGCAGCAATACTTCCTGATGGAAACCTGCCACATATAAAATCCCCTCGGCACGATGTTCCATAAAGGTACGGATCAGCGGCTCCATCTGACCGGGCTGCCCCGGCTTGTTGTCGATGTCGGCAATCATCAAAATCTTGCCTTGTGCGCGAATCTGCTGCTGAATGCCCTTAATCAAGAACATATCCGGTATACCGTGTTCGCCCGTATTTTCACCTGTCCGCGAAATGGCGCCGGTAATCAAGCCGACCAAGCCGGAACGGTGTGACCGCATAATCCGTGCCGCAGAAGATGGGATATAGCCCAAAGCAGCAATCGCTGTTTCTACTTTGGAACGGGTTTTATCACTGACCGGCGCATCGCCGTTAATCACCCGGCTGACCGTCTTAGGAGATACCCCAGCATAAGCAGCGACATCATAAATTGTAGCCATCTTACGGACCCGCCCCGACAAGATTTCAATAATGTTACATAGGATAACACAGCAGACATCGGTGTCATACCCCCTTTTTTACAGAAACTTGATGATAATCAACCGTTTCTATTGCATTTCGCATACATTTCTTAAACAAAACCGCCCCTACCATCTCCCAAAAGTTGTCCAAATTTGTTAAACTACAAACAACTACAAAAAGCAGAAAATAGATACCCTGCTTGTTTACTGTTACATACTAAGGAAACGAGATGTCCGCATACTCAGACGCATGGCAGGCCTTGAAAGCCCATCATGCCGATACTCAACACGTTACCCTGCGCGAACGCTTCGCCGCAGATGCCGAACGTTTCAATAATATGCATGAAATTTTGCATGGTTTGTTATTTGATTACAGCAAAAACCGCCTAGATGAAAACACCCTTGATTTATTGTGCCAACTGGCCGAAGCAGCCGATTTGCCACAATATATGCAGGCCATGAGCAGCGGTGAAAAAATCAACACCAGCGAACACCGCGCCGTTCTCCACACTGCCCTGCGCCTGCCTGCCAATGCCAAACCTGTTTACGTTGACGGCGAAAACATCGTGCCCAATGTTCA
>NZ_JBQCTZ010000209.1:0-5705 GCF_051963715.1 Neisseria sp. P0001.S005
AACAAGATGCAAAACTGATAGCCATGTATTGCCAAGAAAAAAGCCACAGATTGAGAGAATGGCAACCGCCGGAAAAAAATCAGCAGGAACTTGAAGAACTCACAAAATATTTAGACTATCTCACAAGACAAAGAGCAACCGAAAAAAACAAACTCCACGAATCACCCGACTACATAACAGCACATATTAAGACAACCATAGACAACCTGACAGACCAAATTAAAGCCGTAAAGCAACAGATTAAACAATTCTACAAACAACACCCCGAATACGACCAAAACCGAAAACGCCTGATGACAATAACAGGCATAGGAGAAACCGCCGCTTCTGTTTTGCTCTCCAACTATAAAAAACACGAATTTAAAACATCAAAGCAATTTGTAGCCTTTATCGGTTTAGATCCCAAACAACATGAATCAGGGACAAGCATAAAAGGCAAAAGCCGTATATCCAAAATAGGCAAGGCCGATACAAGAAAAGCACTTTTTATGCCGGCATTGGTAGCCTATAGAATCAACGCATTCCCCAACCTTATCAACCGTCTGAAGTCAAAAAACAAACCTATAAAAGTGATACTGGTAGCACTAATGCGTAAACTAGCGGTAATAGCGTTTACTCTTTTGAAGATTGGCCAAGATTTCCAAGTTGAAAGATATAAATAAAAAATTAAACCGGGCTTTCCCCGGCGATTTTCAATTTATTGAAAATAAAGAATAAATAAAAACATTAAATCTGTTCAAAATAAAACAAACACCCCGAATAGGTCGGGGTGCGTATTCTTTCAACGTCAAGAAATGTAAAGATATTTGACTATGCAATACACTATCTTTGTTTTAAAGCAAGTATTAGCTACCGATCAGTTTCAAACGTTGACCAGGGGTCACAGTACGGGTATTGCGGTTCCAACGGCGGATATCATTAACATCAACATTGAAACGGCTGGCAATGGTGTTCAAAGTATCGCCTTTGCGTACAGTGTAGGAAACGTTTTGAATCGGGTTGCTGCGGACTTTTGCCGGAGCAGCTGTGACACGGAGGATTTGGCCTTTTTTGATATTGTTGCCTTTGATGTTGTTGGCAATAATCAAATCAGCTACGCTCAGGTTATAACGTTTGGAGATGTTAAACAGCGTATCGCCATCTGCCACACGGTGTGTGCCTGCTGCAAGTGCTGCAGTTTGCGTGTTTTGTTGACCGTTTACACGGGCAAGACGCGCATTGATGCGGCGTTGTTGTTTAGCGGTATTGGCTGCGATACGTGCGGCACGAGCACTTTCGGCAGTGACAACAGTTTGAACTTGTTTGGCTTCAGGAGTTGCTTCAGCGACAGTCGCTGCAGGTTTCTCCGCAGGTCGGCTTTGTACTAAGGCCATCAGGTCATCATGCTCTTCTTGAACCGGCGCGGCAGCAACAGATTCAACTGCTAGAGCAGGGGCTACATCGTTTGCGGCAACAATCGGTGCAGTCAAGTCGGCAGGGATGGCTGCTTTGGGTGCTTCTGCAACATTTGTAGCAGCAGGCTCAGAAGTAGTATGGGTCATGGCTACAACAGGGGCGGCTACATCCGCATTTGCAACTTGAGGCTGCGTCTTGGTTTCTGTTACCGCTACGGAAGTAATGTTTTCAGCTTTGCTGCGTGCAATAAAGTCAACCGGTTTGCTGGACTGTGGAACAACAGGTGCAACAATGTTGGTCACGGTATTTTGAGCGACTTTAACCGGTTCTGCTACGTTGGAAGCAATAATCGGAGACATGGCCGGCATATTGGATTGGTAAGTATCCGGCGTATTGTCTTTGTCGATAAAGTTAATGATATCTTGACTTTGTGTAGCTGAGTTTTTAGCCACCAAAATGCTGCGGCCTTCAGAAATGGCACTGCCGCTCAGGCCATTGAGGCGTTTAAGTTCGGCTACGCTCATGCCGGTATCGTTAGCAATGGCATTAAGCTTCTTGTTGCCCAAAGAAGTATAAATATCCCAAGACATCAGGGTATCTGGATTAGCATTGCGGTAGTTCTTTTCAAATGCAGAAACCGCAGAAACCGGTAACAACAGGCGACGGTTGTTTTTAGGGATAAATACTGGGGCATTGAAACCTGGGTTGAGTGCCAACAGTTCGCTTTCGCTGATGTTTGCAAAGCGAGCGATTGTGCTGTTATCAATAGGTTTGTCGATGCTGACAGATTTGAAATACGGTTGATTGCTGATTTCGCTGATATTCATGCCGAAAGTTTGCGGGTTGGCAACGATGTTGCGGACGGCCAAAAGTTTTGGAACGTAGTTGCGTGTTTCATTCGGCATACGCAGGTTTTCGTATGTCGGCTCCAAACCTTGCGCGCGGGCACGGTTTACGGCGCGGCCGACGTTACCTTCGCCCCAGTTGTAAGCGGCAAGGGCCAAAGACCAGTCGCCGAACATACCGTGCAAGTATTGCAGGTAGTTCAGTGCGGCATCGGTAGCGGCGTAAACGTCGTGGCGGCCGTCATATAAAGGCGTTTTTTCCAAGCCGAAGTGGCGGCCAGTAGCCGGCATAAATTGCCACAGGCCGGATGCGCCAACGTGTGATTTGGCTTTGGTTACGAATGCGCTTTCAATGAAAGGCAGCAAAGCGATTTCAGCAGGCATATTGCGTTTTTTAACTTCATTGGCAATATGGTACATATAAGGTTTGCTGCGGGAGATGGTGCGGTCGAAATATGCACTGTTTGCAGCAAATTTGTTTTCATGGCGGCGAACCAGTTCTGTATTGACTTCGTTGATGCGGAAGTCTTTACGCAACGATGCCCACAAGCTACCAGAGCCGAAGGTTTGTGCTTTGGCTTGGTCGAGCAGGGAGGAGTTGAGGCGCATCATGGCCATGCCGACTTGGTTGGGCGTGGCGTTTTGCGCGTAGGCTGTGGCGGAAACTGCCGACAGGCTTGAAACGGTCAGAGCGATGGTTTTTAGTTTTGCCATAGTAAATAGAGTTATCAAATATATAATAAAATTTCGTCTTTTCGATGGTATCGTTTCAGCATTCAAACGTCAAGTCGAGCAGGGAATTTGCTTGTATGATGTGGCCGTGGTGTTAAAATTCTGTCACACAAGCCAGAATGCATAGGGGAGTCTTTAATGGAAGTTTTTTTTATGCAAACGCCAATGGGACAATATCTTGCTCAAAAAGAGGCGGATTTTTTCAGACGGCATTTGCAATATTTGAATGGCCAAGTGGCAGTTCAATTAGTCGGTATATGGCAGAGGCCGTCTGAAAATATGATTGTGGTGCCGCGCGATGTGCGGATGGATGCTGAAATGTTGGCGTTTGAAACGCATTCTGTGGATGTATTATTGATGCCCCATCTTTTGGAAATTTCATCTGCCGATTTGGTGTTGCAAGAGGCATTTAGGATATTAAAACCCGAGGGCAGGTTGATTTTGACGGGATTTAACCCTAAATCTTTGTGGGGATTGAGCTCGTGGTTTGATGGCAAAAGACTGCCTATGAAATCTCAATGCTTGGCGCTGGCTGAGTTGAAACGAAAAATTGCCGCTATTGGTTTTGAAATGGAATATGGGCAGTTTATGGATTATCTGCCTGCGGTGAATTCGCCATCTGCTTTGAAGTTTTGGCAGTTTATGGAAAAGGCGGGGGACAGGTGGTGGCCACAGTGTGCGGCGGTGTATGGTGTGGTTTTAACGAAACATTTGATTGGTGTCCGTCCTTTGCCTGAATTGGAATCTGCATTCGATGGCAATACGGTTGCTTTAAGTACGGCACGTTTGGCCGAATAGTTTTCAGACGGCCTATATATAATGACGAATTTGGAGAATAATGATGCCTGAATTACCTGAAGTGGAGACGACTTTACGCGGAATCGCGCCGCATATTGATGGTAAAAAGATAGAAAAAGTCATTATTCGCCAGTTTAAATTGAGATGGCCTATCCATCCAAACTTGGCGCAAATTTTGGCCGTGCGCAAAATTTTGGCATGCAACCGTCGTGCGAAGTATTTGATTATTACTTTTGAAACAGGTATTTTACTTATTCATTTAGGTATGTCCGGCAGTTTGCGGATTTTTACCGCCGATGATGAGCGTATCGCCACACCGGATAAACACGATCATTTGGATTTTGTATTTGATGACGGTACCGTATTGCGTTATCACGATCCGCGTAAATTTGGTGCGGTATTGTGGTATGAGGGTATTGCCGAGCATCATCCGCTGTTGGAAAAACTGGGACCTGAGCCACTCTCGGATGATTTTGATGCAAATTATTTGTATCAGAAATTGAAAACCCAAAAGCGTGCAGTCAAATTAGCGCTGATGGATAATGCGGTGGTGGTTGGCGTCGGCAATATTTATGCGAATGAAAGTCTGTTTAAGGCAGGTATTTCGCCATTGCGCCCGGCGAATAAGCTGACTAAGAAAGAATGCGCATTATTGGTGGAGACCGTTAAAGCGGTTCTGCAAAGGGCGATTGAAACGGGCGGCAGTACGCTGCGAGACTTCGTTAATAGCGATGGGAAAAGCGGCTACTTTCAGCAGGAATATACGGTCTATGGCCGCCACAATGAGCCTTGTGTCCAATGTGGCGGACTGATTTTTAAAGAAACTTTGGGGCAGCGTGGAACATTTTATTGTCCAAATTGCCAGAAATAGTTTCAGACGGCCTTAAACGTCAGAGGCCGTCTGAAAATAGTGAACACAATATAGAAGAAATTTTATGTCTAAACAAAAAGCTCCTTTTTTTAAACGACTGGGCAGACTTTGCCGGTTGGCAGCTTGGTTATTCAGAACCGCTCGGGATTTGCGTGCCATCGATGGCAACAATGCAGAGGAACGTAATCACGCTGTGGTTGTTTTGGGAAAAGGTGCGTTGGGTGCTTTGGATATCGAATTGGAAATCGGCGTACCGCCTCAAGGAAATGTGAGCGGTACTTTGGTGGTGGCCAATCATGTGTCTTGGTTGGATATTTTTGCCATGAGTGCCGTTTATCCGAGCAGTTTTATTGCGAAACAGGAAATTAGCGGCTGGCCGGTTTTGGGGAAAATGGGTAAAAATGCCGGCACGGTGTTTATTAAGCGCAATTCCCGCCGTGATATCGAGCCGATTAATCAGGCGATTTGTGCGGCATTGAAAGCAGGGCAAAATGTCAGTTTCTTTCCCGAGGCACGCACTTCTTCTGGCTTGGGTATTTTGCCGTTTAAAGCAGCCCTGTTTCAATCGGCTATTGATGCGAAAGCGCCGATTCAGGCAGTAACTTTGCGATATTATGATGGCGAAGGACAACGGACGGATCTGCCATCCTATGCGGAGGTAAACCTGTTTCAGTCTTTATGGCGTATTGTTTCTATGAAGAAAATCCGTATCCGTTTGGATTTCTCGCCTCAATACAAACCGACAGACATGCCGGATAAAGACCGCTATGTTTTGAAGGATATTGCGGAAACAGCCATCGGTGAAATTGTGGCTTCGGATTCTCCCGTTCAGCCCTTACCTAAAAAATAATTTCAGTCAGGTACTTGTTTTATTTCAGACGGCCTCCATTTAAAGAAACAGCTGTTTTCGGTTTAATTGAATTGATAGTTTAATGTAATTAATATTATTTGAACTATAAATTATACAAATCGATAGGCCTGCATTAGAATGCAAGCATTGATTCATTTCTCAAACCCGAATTTTTAAGGAGCTTAAAAATGGCTTTGCAAGATCGTACCGGTCA
>NZ_JBQCTZ010000210.1:0-5699 GCF_051963715.1 Neisseria sp. P0001.S005
CTTGGCTAATGAAAGGGGGTTGTTAAGTTTGGTTAATTGCCCCTTTCACGGGGCGTAATATATAAGGCCGTCTGAAACATTCAGACGGCTTTTTCTTTATGATAAATAATAAATTCAATTTTTAAAAACAAAATAGCTATCTCTTCAAGCCATAAACATCTATGCAATAACTACCACATAGAAAAAAGAGTGTGCAAAAACACACTCTTTCTCAAACAGATTGCCATCAAATTTTACTCTTAACACCTACATTCAAACATATAAATTCTGTATAAACATGATTATGCCGGTGAAAAAGCATCACAGAAGAAGGCATCTTCCGGTACAGCACATTTTTGAGTCAGCAAACTTTGCGCACTCTCCGTCATGGCTGGTGACCCGCAAGCATAAACTTCATATTGGCTTAAATCAGGATAATTTTGTACGGCAACGTTTTGCACGTACCCATTCTCCCCTTTCCAATCGGAATCAGGCTTAGAAAGGACAGGCGAGAATTTTGCATTTTTCAGACGGCCTATTAATGCTTCTGCTTCTTCCAATGCGTACAAATCCTCCTTCTGACGTGCCCCCCAGTAGAAATGAACCGAACGTTCGCTATTCTGATAAATCAAATCAAGCAAAATGCTGCGGATAGGGGCATAACCTGTACCCGTTGCCAACAAAACAATCGGTTTATTGCTGTCCTGTTGCAAAGTAAACGTACCCAATGGGCCTTTAACGCGGACAATGCCTTTTTCTTTGATTTTAGGCTCGGCACCAAAAATCATTTCCGAACATACGCCATTTTCACGTTTACGGATATGCAGCTCCAAAACGCCTTCTTGGTCAGGCGAATTGGCGATGGAATAGCTGCGGCTGATATTGCCGGGAAGCAGCAAATCAATATATTGTCCGGCATAAAATGCAAATGACGGCGCTTTAGGTAAAGCCAATCTCAACAAAGCAACATCATGTTTGATTTCAATCGTCTCAATGCGCACAGGCAAAGTGCGCACTGGCAAAGCATTCGGATTAAACCCCGGCACATTGATTTTGAGATCGCTCTTCGCTGTAGTGCGACACAATAACACTTTACCCTGCGCTTTTTCTTCGGCGCTGATGGCTTTATCAATATGATCGCCCATTTCAAATTCGCCACTCATCAAATCGGCCTTGCATTGTCCGCAGGCACCACTTTTACAAGAATGGGGCAGATTTAAATTTTGACGGGTCGCGGCAGCAAGAACGGTTTCATCATCGTTTGCCGTAAATGTTATTTGATCTGATAAGGTAATAGTATGTGTCATGGTATTTAGAATAATTTTAGAATCAAAAATAAAGGCCGTCTGAAAAATAAGACCTATTTTTCAGACGGCCTGTTCTATCTATCAAGCTAATTTAGCTTTAATCAACTCTTGAACTTGAGCCGGATTAGCCTTGCCTTTACTTGCTTTCATCACTTGACCAACAATCGCATTCAAGGCTTTTTCATTACCGGAACGGAATTGCTCAATGGCTTTCGCATTGTTTGCCAACACTTCGTCCACCATCGCTTCAATTGCACCAGTGTCAGTAATTTGTTGCAAACCATGTTTCTCGATGATTTCGGCAATACCTGCTTCAGGCTCGGCCCACATTGCTTCAAAAGCTTTTTTCGCCAGCTTGCTGCTTAATGTTCCATCCGCGACTTTAGCAACCAACTCAGCAAGACGTGGAGCTGTAATCGGGCTTTCAGCCAGTTCCAAACCTTCTTTGTTCAAGGTAGCGGCAAGCTCGCCGTTCATCCAGTTCGCCGTCAATTTACCTTGGCCGCAGGCTTTAGCCGCTTCTTCAAAATAGGCAGCTTGAGCGCGGCTAGCAGTCAACAGACGTGCATCATAGTCAGACACGCCGTAATCGGCAACAAAACGCGCCGCCATTTCATGCGGCAATTCAGGCATTTCATCTTTGGCTTTTTGCAGTTGGCCGTCTGAAATAATGACCGGCAGCAAATCCGGATCCGGGAAATAACGGTAATCGTGCGCATCTTCTTTCAAACGCATCACGCGGGTTTCGCCTTTTTCGGGGTCAAACAGCATGGTTGCCTGCTGTACTTTACCGCCGTCTTCCAAAATTTCGATTTGCGCTTCCACTTCATAATTGATGGCTTGCTCCAAGAAGCGGAAAGAGTTGAGGTTTTTGATTTCACGGCGTGTACCGAACTCTGCCTGACCTTTTGGACGTACAGAAACGTTGGCATCGACGCGGAACGAGCCTTCCGCCATATTACCGTCGCAAATATCCAGCCAAGTTACCAAACCGTGCAACGCTTTAGCGTATGCCACGGCTTCGGCTGCGGAGCGCATTTCAGGCTCGGAGACAACTTCCAACAAAGGCGTACCGGCACGGTTCAAGTCAATACCAGTAGCACCGTTCAAACCTTCATGTACGGATTTACCCGCATCTTCTTCCATGTGCGCACGGGTAACATTGATGGTTTTAACTTCATCGCCTACTACGATTTCCAGTTTGCCGTGTTCAACAATCGGCAAATCCAACTGACTGATTTGATAGCCTTTTGGCAAATCAGGATAAAAATAGTTTTTACGGTCGAACACGTTTTTCTGATTGATTTTCGCATCCAAAGCCAAACCGAGTTTGATGGCTTTTTCGACGACTTCGCGGTTCATTACCGGCAATACACCCGGCAACGCACACTCAACCACGCTGGCGTGGGCATTAGGCTCGGCACCGAATGCAGTGGATGCGCCGCTGAAGATTTTGGATTGGGTGTTGAGTTGGACGTGGATTTCCAGTCCGATTACGGTTTCCCAAGTCATAAGGGTCTTTCTGTCGAAAAAAAGTTAATCGGTTAAATGAGTGATTCGTTTTTCAGACGGCCTGAATAAGAAATCCATAAGAGGCCGTCTGTAAGATAAGTTTATTTCCTGCGGCGTTGGAACCCGGGAAGTTGCCAATGGAAACGGTATGCAGTCAGGCGAAACAACAATCCGCCGGCAAAGAGCAGGTTTAACGTAAAAATATTAATCCAGCCCAAATGCCCGAACAGATAAATCAGCCCGCCAATCAAAATGGCTACGCTGCCGTAAAGGTCGGTGCGCAAAATCATCGGCACATCATTGACCAAAATATCGCGCGCAATACCGCCGCCAACGGCAGTCACAAAAGCCAAAGAAATAACGCCAAATAAATTGAGCTGCAAGGCCATACCGATTTGTGCGCCGGTAATGCTGAAAGCTGCCAAACCGATGGCATCGGCAATAATAAAAGCAGCGGCCAAATAGGTGCTGCGATAGCGTTGTACCCTTATCAACCATGCAATGGCAAGCGTGGCAAACACAACAATCAACGCATCGGTTTTCAAAAACACTTGCGGAATCCGGCCGACCAAACCATCGCGTATCATGCCGCCGCCAACAGCCGTCAGTAACGCAGTAATGACAACACCGAGTACATCCAACCGCTTGTTGTAACCGACCAAATAGCCGGAAATGGCAAACGCGGCTGTCCCAATGATTTGAATGAAGTCGGTTGTATTCATATATATGTTTTATTCATCAGATGATAGTTTATTTTATAGGCGCTAAACCATTTCTTATTTGCTCTTCGATTTCATCTAACATCTGATAACGCTTACGATACATAGACCGTTTTTTGCTTTCGATTTCCTCAAAATCTTTACGCACCGGCTCTTTGGGAAGATGCCATAATCCATCAACACCCTTTTGAGCACCATGCTCCTGCCAAAATTGGTCATAGTTCATTTTGACACGTTTCTTCAAGCGCCAACGTAGCTTAACTTGCCTATCTTGTGTGATACCAATCACACCATCCAGCTTTAATGCAATAGCAAAATATTGCAATGCATGCACCATCAATTGCTGAGGACGCAATCCATGTAGCTTCTTAGTTAAAACCCGTACAGTATCTTTCGCCTCTTCTCCTGCTGGTCCCTGAAGGGAGGCTGCAAGCAGCATATTATTTACAAAGGCGAATGTTGTCATATACAGACGTCTTCCATTGCTTTCTCGTAAAGAAAGAGACCACATCCCCTCATCAACGCAATTGTCATTTCGGTTAAGCCAAATCTCAAGGCCGTCTGAAGGTTTTGCCAAAACAATATGAAAGGAACGGGTTTTCATACCCATTACTCTTTCTTTTCCAAACAGCTTTTCTGCAGCCTCAAAATCTGACTGCATAATTTTTAACCTATCTTGACCACTAAGTTTCTTATCAACAAACTCATGTATCAAAGGATAGGCATCTTGGGGCATTTGACTAAAAAAACTTTGGCATATTTCCGAAGCATTTACAAACTGCTCAAATGCCTTAATTTCTTTACGATACCACAATGTTCGCAATGTAAATTTTAAATGTTGCGTTTTAAACTTTGGCGCATTCTGATAAACAGTTTTAAATCCCGGAAAAGAAAACTTTTCAGGCATATAGGCTCCCTACTCTTATTCCGGCGCTTTAGTGTGCCAATCGCTGTTCAGTTGAACCTGATGTGCGGCACCCAAAATTTTGGCTTCGGAGAAATAGTTGCCGATAAATTGCACACCAATCGGCAGGCCGTTTGCGCTGAAACCGGCAGGCAGAGTCAGTGCAGGCAAACCGGCAAGGTTTACGGCGATGGTGTAAATATCGGACAAGTACATTTGTACAGGGTCGTGAATGTCGCTGCCGAGTTTAGGCGCGGCAGTCGGCGCAGTCGGCGCCAAAATGAAATTACATTGACCAAAGGCCGTCTGAAAATCATTGGCAACCAGACGGCGCAGTTTTTGCGCTTTCAGGTAATAAGCATCATAGTAACCATGGCTCAATACATAAGCACCGATCATGATACGGCGCTTAACCTCACTGCCGAAACCTTCGGCACGGGTGTTGCTGTACATTTCTTCAAGGTCGCCGAATTGCGCTGCACGGTGGCCGTAACGTACGCCGTCGAAACGGGACAAGTTGGTACTTGCTTCTGCAGAGGCGAGAACGTAATAAGCGGGAATCGACAATGATGTTTGCGGCAGGGAAACTTCAACAGTCTCCGCGCCTTGTGCTTTGAGCAAATCGATAACGCTTTGCAAGGCCGTCTGAACATCGGTATCCGCGCCTTCGCCGAAATATTCTTTAGGCAAACCGATTTTCAAACCTTTAAGCGGCTTGTCCAAATCACGGGTGTAGTCTTCTTTGTCGCGCTCCAAACTGGTGGAATCGCGCTCGTCAAAGCTGGCCATGGCGTTCAACAAAATCGCACAGTCTTCGGCCGTTTGCGCCATAGGGCCGGCTTGGTCAAAGCTGGAAGCATAGGCAACCATACCGAAGCGTGAAACCGTACCGTAAGTCGGTTTGATGCCGGTAATACCGCAATGCGATGCAGGCTGGCGGATAGAACCGCCGGTATCCGAACCCAACGCAGCCGGTGCCAAACGCGCTGCAATCACGGCAGCTGAACCACCTGAGGAACCGCCGGGAACATGTTCAAGGTTCCATGGGTTTTTGGTTGCGCCGTAGAACGAAGTCTCATTGGTCGAACCCATGGCAAATTCGTCCATATTGGTACGGCCAAGAGTGACCATGCCGGCATCCAACAGGTTTTGCACCACAGTGGCAGTATAAGGAGAGACAAAGTTATCCAACATTTTGGAACTGCATGCACTGCGCCAACCTGTTTGGCAGAAAATATCTTTGTAAGCAACCGGCACACCGGTCAAAGCCGTTGCATT
>NZ_JBQCTZ010000211.1:0-5694 GCF_051963715.1 Neisseria sp. P0001.S005
TGTTAAGTTACGAAAGTGATAGTCAGATATCAAATTGAAAAATCTTCAACAACCGGCGTGTACAGAATGCGGTCGACTACTTCTCTGGTCAGTTTCGGTGCAAACATCTGGATAAAGTCATACGCGTAACCACGCAGGTAAGTATCCGAGCGTAAGGCTATCCAAGTGGGCGACGGTTCAAATAAGTGCGCCGCATCAATCAGCTGTAAATCTTGATCGACCGCGGGATCGTACGCCATTTTGGCCATCAAACCAACGCCCAAGCCTAAGCGGACATACGTCTTCAATACATCCGTATCGGCAGCCGATAAGGCAACATCAGGTTGCTCAATATGCGCTTTATTAAATGTACGCGCAATGCTGCTGCCGGAGTTGAACGCAAATTCGTAAGTAACCAGCGGAAATGAAGCCAAATCTTCAAGGCTTAAAGGATTGCGGCAGTCCAAAAGAGGGTGGTCGTGCGGAACAATGACGGCATGGTTCCATTCATAGCAGGGTAGTTTGCCCAACTCGGGGTGATCGTCAATGCGTTCGGTAATAATTGCCAAATCCGCTTCGCCGCTGCTGACCATTTGCGCAATGGCAGAAGGGCTGCCTTGTTTGATGGTCAAATTGACCTTGGGGTAGTTTTTGACAAATTCCGCAACGATTTTGGGCAAAGCATAGCGCGCCTGGGTATGCGTTGTCGCGATGGTCAGGGAGCCGCTGTCATGATCGGTAAATTCGCTGCCGATATTTTTAATGTTCTGTACATCACGCAAAATCCGTTCCGAAATCTCTAACACGGCTTTGCCCGGTTGTGAAACGGAAACCACACGCTTGCCGCTGCGGATAAAAATTTGGATACCCAATTCTTCTTCAAGCAGGCGGATTTGTTTGGAAATGCCGGGCTGGGATGTAAAAAGCGCATCGGCAGCCTCGGAGACATTCAGATTGTGCCGGTAAACTTCAAGGGCGTAACGTAATTGTTGCAGTTTCATGGTAGCAGTACCGAATACGTTGTTATTGTGGATTTTGTGCGACAAACGGCATGTAATTTAACATATTTTGCCCAGTTTTGCCCCGAGTTTTGAAAATGGTTGTTTTTAATGAAAATATCTTTTAATGATATGAAAACAGGAAATTCAGGAAAGAAGAGGGAAAGGGGTTTTGTTGTTTTTGTACAACGTTAGGTAGGTGAATTGTCTGATTTTGCCCTAAATTAATGACACAAGATTGATTTTTCGGCATGATTAACTACTAGGAAGCAGGCACTTCATGATTGTTTGAAGGCATCGAGTATTGACAGTTTGCCTTGCGCTTCTTTATAGTGCAACCTGATATATCCGATTTGCCGCTGTTTTGATACTGCGGCCTGTATATTGGTACTTTGCAGCGGTTGCTTTCCTAGTCCGCCGCATAACAATTTGATGAGGGAATAAAATGACCAAACAGCTGAAATTAAGCGCATTGTTCGTTGCCTTGGTTGCCTCTGGCACCGCTATGGCCAGCGAAGCGCACACCAAACACGGTTACACCGTAAGCAGCCAATCTCAAGAAATCGTCCGTAACAACTACGGCGAATGCTGGAAAAACAGCTACTTCGACAAAGCTACCGAAGGCCGTGTTGAATGTGGTGACCGCGAAGCAGTTGCTCCTGTACAACAAGCTCCTGAGTATGTTGATGAAACTGTTTCCCTGTCTTCTAAAACTCTGTTCGGCTTCGACAAAGACAACCTGCGTCCTGAAGCTCAAGAGAACCTGAACGCTTTGGCTCAACGCCTGAGCAACGAAAGCGTACAAACTGTACGTGTTGAAGGTCACACTGACTTCATGGGTTCTGAAGAATACAACCAAGCTCTGTCTGAGCGTCGTGCTAACGTAGTTGCTAACTACTTGGTAGGCCGTGGCGTTGCTTCTAGCAAAATCTCTGCAGTAGGTCTGGGCGAGTCTCAAGCTCAAATGACTGCTACTTGTGAAGCTGAAGTTGCTAAACTGGGCAAAAAAGTTTCTAAAGCTAAGAAACGTGCTGCTCTTATCGCTTGTATCGAACCTGACCGTCGCGTTGATGTTAAAATCCGCAGCGTTGTTACTCGTCAAGTTGCTCCAGGCCAAACTATCGAAGGTCAAGGCGAATTGCCTGCTACTGATGAAGGTTGGATCCCAGCTCCTTACAATGGCGTTCACGGTTACGCTAAACCTTAATCGGTTTGTGAAAAATGCCCTGCGATATGCGGGGCATTTTTTTATGGCTTGTATTTGAGTAATCAAGATAATTCGTGATTTCAAAATAAGAAGGGCCGTCTGAAAGATTTATTTTCAGACGGCCTTTTATTAAAACAGTTTAGTTTGGCCTAGGCCATTTCCATACGCACATGGCTGCCAGTATCGTACAGATTAAAAAGATAATACTGGATAAGCCATGCCAAATGCCGAATGTACCGCCTACTAGAGACAAGAGCCAGTTATCCAGCCCGTACTTGTGTGCCTCGATAACCGGCGTAACCAAAAGATGGTTGCAGGCTAAGAGTAGCCAAAGCACCAAGATCCACCAAGAAAGTGAGGCCAGCGGTTTTCTTAAAAAGGCATAGGCTGCGCCAAAAATAACTAAGCCACATAGTGCTGTAATCGCAAATAAAATGCCGGCAATTTCTCCTGCCTGCATTTTGGGCAGGATGCGGAACAGGATAGGGGCAGTAACATAGCCTGCTGTCAGCTGCATACCAAGCCACATGGCGGCAGCGGTTTGGATAATTTTGTACAGTAGATTCATTATGCTTCTCCTGGGAAGATTTCACTTTCTTTGATTATGGTGTTTTTAGATACAACAAAAGGCCGTCTGAAAATGTTTTCAGACGGCCTTTTGTTTATTTAGATATATTGTACGGCAATGATGTCATATTCACGCACGCCACCGGGTGCTTGAACTTCTGCAATGTCGCCTTCTTCTTTGCCGATTAGGGCGCGGGCAATGGGGGAGCCAACGTAGATTTTGCGTTCTTTGATGTCTGCTTCATCTTCACCGACGATTTGGTAGGTAACTTGTTCTTCAGTTTCCAAATCTTCCAGTGTCACAGTTGTGCCGAATACGATTTTGCCTTCGGCGTGGATTTCGGCAGGGTTGATGATGTGCGCCATAGAGAGTTTGTGTTCCAACTCGGCGATGCGGCCTTCGATAAAGCCTTGACGCTCTTTGGCGGCTTCGTATTCTGCGTTTTCAGACAAGTCGCCGTGCGAACGTGCTTCGGCGATGGCTTCAATGACTTCTGGACGTGCTACGCTTTTGAGGTGTTGAAGTTCTTGTTTCAACAATTCTGCACCACGGACGGTCAAAGGGATTTTTTGCATTGAGTTCTCCATGAAAGCATGATGATGCTTTTAAAATTTTATCCGGCCACACGCGGTAGCCGGATTGGAAATAAAAATACAAGCCGCCAAAGCTTGGCGGCTTGATGAATAAATAAGTAATGCCTGTATTCTACCAAATTCTGCCGAAACCGCAATGATTAAAACGGATTTTCAGTAAAGTGTTGTTTTCTGTCTATTTTGTTTTTTCAGACGGCCTGAAAACTAAATATTGAAGTATTTCAAAGCTGCATGGGAAAAACGGTTTCTTAAATGAATGTTTTTGATTAAAATGTCTGATGCTAATTCGTAATAATTAGTCTGCTTTAACTATATAAAGAGAATATATGGAAACAAAACCAACTTCCCAAAATGAACAACAGGCTAACCGCCGTTATTTGACTGTTTGGCGATGGCATTTTTATGCCGGACTTTTGGTTGCGCCGTTTTTAACTCTGCTGGCTGTTACAGGGTTGGGAATGCTGCTATTTGCCAATATTACCGGTAAAGAAGGCGAGCGGATACATGTTACGCCGCAGGCAGTGGTTCAGCCTTTGTCGGCTCAGGCTGAAGCTGCCAGACAGTTTGTGAATCCAGAAACTGCCTCTGTGGTGCAATATATTGCGCCGCGCGCAGATGATATGGTTGCCGTATTCCGCGTAAACAATGACGATAAAGCCACTATGGTTGCTGTTGATCCCTATACAGCAAAAGTTGTGAATACGATGCCGCGCGGGCAAGGCTGGTATCACACGATGGATGAAATTCACGGCGATATTATGCTAGGGGCGACAGGTGACTACCTGTTGGAAACCGCTGCGTCGCTAACCATCATCATGATTGTGACCGGTATTTATTTGTGGTGGGTAAAACAGCGTAGTCTGAAGGCTGTTTTTTTGCCTAAAGCAGGCAAAGGTCGTTCTTGGTGGCGCAACCTGCACGGTGCATTTGGCTCTTGGGTTTCTCTGATTTTATTGCTGTTCTGCCTGTCGGGCGTTGCTTGGGCAGGTATTTGGGGCGGTAAAGTGGTTCAGGCGTGGAGCCAATTTCCTGTGGGTAAATGGGGTGTGGAGCCTAATCCGGTATCTTCTGTACCAACCCATGGTGATGTGCTGAACGACGGTAAATCCAAAGAAGTGCCATGGATTTTGGAACTGACGCCTATGCCGGTTTCTGGTACGACAATGGGCGAAAACGGTATTAATCCGAGTGAGCCGATGACGTTGGAGACGGTTGACCGCTTTGCGCGCGAAATTGGCTTTAAAGGTCGCTATCAGCTTAATTTGCCTAAGGGTGAGACCGGTGTATGGACGCTGTCACAAGACTCAATGAGTTACGATATGATTAGCCCGACTGCGGATCGTACGGTACACATTGATCAATACAGTGGCAAAATCCTGGCTGATATTCATTTCGATGATTACAACTGGTTTGGTAAATTCATGGCGGCAAGCATTGCTTTGCATATGGGTACACTGGGCTGGTGGAGCGTGCTGGCGAACGTTTTGTTCTGCTTGGCGGTCATCTTCATCTGCGTCAGCGGCTGTGTGATGTGGTGGAAACGCCGTCCTTCAGAAGCACATGGTTTGGTTCCTCCTGCACAGAAAATCAGATTGCCGGTATGGTGGGCAATGGCTGTGCCACTTCTGATTTTGGCCGTGATTTTCCCAACAGCCATTGCTGCAATCGCTGTTATTTGGATTTTGGATACACTGTTGTTGTCGCGTATCCCAGCATTGGCAAGATGGTTTAAATAACTGCCAGATGTGATTAAAGGCCGTCTGAATCTTTTGTTTCAGACGGCCTTTGTTATAAGGGTTAAAAGAAGCAGGGGGAATTATGATTCTGTTTAAGTTTATATGTGAAATGGAGATGGTGGTTGGCTTGCAGGATTGTGTAAGAAAGGCGAGGAGATATTGTATAAAAACAAAAAACCCACTTCATTGAAGTGGGTTTTTGATGAAGGCTATTAACCTTTGCGGGCAGGCAATTTTTCTTTAATGCGAGCTGCTTTACCAGTCAGGCCACGCAAGTAGTACAGTTTGGCGCGACGTACGTCACCACGGCGTTTAACTTCGATTTTTTCTACGGTAGGAGAGTACAGTTGGAAAGTACGTTCTACACCTTCGCCGCTAGAGATTTTGCGAACGATGAAGTTGCTGTTCAGGCCACGGTTGCGGCGAGCGATAACAACACCTTCGTATGCTTGCAGACGGCTGCGAGAACCCTCAACTACGCGTACAGATACGACAACAGTGTCGCCTGGAGCGAATTCAGGGATTTCTTTGTTCAAGCGAGCGATTTCTTCTTGCTCTAATTGTTGAATCAAGTTCATTTGTTTTTCCTAAGTTATGATTGGATTTCCTGTTG
>NZ_JBQCTZ010000212.1:0-5648 GCF_051963715.1 Neisseria sp. P0001.S005
GGTATGTACCGCGCCACCGACAAAACCAACCTGTTCGGCGATGTGACTTGGACGCGCCACAGCCGCTTCAACAAAGCGGAGCTGGTGTTTGAAAACACCAAAAAAGTTGTCAACGGCCAATCTGACCGTACCGTCATCACGCCTAACTGGCGCAACACTTATAAAGTTGCATTCGGCGGCTCTTATCAAGTTACCGAACCATTGCAACTGCGTGCCGGTATCGCTTTCGACAAATCACCGGTTAAAAGCGCTGAAGACCGCATGAACAGCCTGCCTGACGGCAACCGTATCTGGTTCTCCGTCGGTGCCAAATATCAACTGGGTAAAAACCATGTTATCGATGCGGCGTACAGCCATATCCACATCAATGATACGGTTTACCGCACCGGCAAAGCCAGCGGCAACGACGTAGACAGCCGCGGTGCATCCTCTGCACGCTTCAAAAACAAAGCGGACATCTTGGGCTTGCAATACACTTACAAATTCAAATAATCGGATTTGAGTTGTGGATAAAAAGGCCGTCTGAAGATTTCAGACGGCCTTTTTGATTGGAAGGAACAGATGGAACAATCAACAGGCAATAAATGGCGTGCCGTGCTTTTCATATTTCTGATTGGAATGGCAGAACGGAAAGACGATAGAAAAGGAGATAGCCGATTACCGACTTGAGAAATAAGATATTGTTTGCGCTTTAAACAACGTGTTACTAATTTTATTTAATGGGCAAGTAATCAAAAGGCCGTCTGAAAAACAGGTTTTCAGACGGCCTTTATTTACCGAATCGCTGCTAAGAAAGCTTAATCAGCTGCGGACTTCCAGTTCGATTTCTCTTTCTTGTTCGTCTTCGGCCGGTTTGTCCATGGTTTTTTCATCGGCCATATTGTCCAAATCGCGGCCGGGTTCGGAGGCGGTATCGCCGATGGAAACGCTGTTCAGGCTTTCCAAAATAATGGCTGAGGCCAGATGGTCGGATGTGCGGTACACCATTGCCAAACCGATTTCTTCCGCCGGAATGGAAACCAATTCAACCGTATCTTTGTCTTTCGGCTTGCGAATCAGGTTGTTGGATAGATTGACACGGACTTGGCGGCCGCGTTTGTAGAGGCTGACCACCGTGCCTTTGTCCAGGCCGTCGAGTTCGCCTTTATCCAAAGTAATGGTTTGGAACTGGCCGGCTTCGCCCACGCCGTCGAAGATGGAAACGACTTTGGCCTGAATCGGACGGGCAGGGGCGTGAGGCATCACATTGAAGCTGTCTAGGCCTTCGGGCAGTTTCAGCAGATAGTCGTCTTTGCGGATTTCGGAAACGGCTTCTTCGATAACCAAAGGTTGCGCAGATTGGGTGCGCAGCTTCATGGCTTTGTTGATTTGGGTGTAATACTCGTTGCTTTTGAGTTTTTCGTCAGAAGTGCGGGTGCGGTTTTCCAAGGCGGAGTCGGTGTAAGGCAGCGTGTTGGCGATGCCGCTGAACACGACTTCTTGGCCGAGGAATTTGCCGGTTTCCGGATCAGTGATGTTTTTATTGACGCGGTAGGTCAGGTAGCGGCCGGGTTCGGTCAGGCCGTATGCGTACACGCGGTTGCCTTGGGTGTAGAGGACGCGGTTGTCGGGGCCGGCAATCAGGCGCGGCGCGTTGGCGGTTTCTTCCGGAGCGATAATCTGCGGATGTTTCATGAACATGCGGTAGAGGTTGACATTGACGGTCGGAATGCCGTAGCCGGAAGTTTCGCGTACGCGCGGATGCAGTTTGATCACGGGAATGCCGTCTGAACGGGTTTGGGCATGTTCAAAACCCAGTCGCGGCTGGCCGTTGACGTAGCGTAAAACCAACACCTGACCCGGATAGATCAGATGCGGATTGCGGATGGTGTTGCGGTTGGCGCCCCAAAGGCGGTTCCATTGCCACGGGCTGTACAGATATTTGCCGGAAATACCCCACAAGGTATCGCCGTTTTTAACGACGTAGCGTTGCGGCGCATTGGGGCGGATTTTTAAAGAAGCTGCCTGAGTGTGGGCAGAAATAGCCATGCCTGCCATGCAAAGCAGGGTTATAATACGTTGTTGCATAACCGTTCCCCTTGAAATCGATTCGGTTTGTCTTCAGATGATAAACAGAGAAGGCTGGAGTTTGCGAAACTGCCGCCCATTCATCAATACGATAACGAACGGCCTCCGTCGCGCTATTTTAACATTTTTCGGCGTTATTTTAGCATTGAATGTTGCTGTCATGACAGGAGATTGTGGCGGCGGAAACCAAATCTGTATGAAAATCACACATCAGCTTTATAAAACGAGAATATTATGGCTTTACTGAACATCCTCCAATACCCTGACGAGCGTTTGCACACGGTCGCCAAACCTGTTGAAAAAATCGATGAGCGCATCCAGACATTGGTTGCCGATATGTTTGAAACCATGTACGAAGCACGCGGTATCGGCTTGGCGGCCACTCAGGTCGACGTACACGAGCGCATCGTCGTGATGGATTTAACCGAAGACCGCAGCGAGCCGCGCGTGTTCATCAATCCCGTCATTGTCGAAAAAGACGGCGAGACAACTTATGAAGAAGGCTGTCTGTCCGTGCCGGGCATTTACGATACCGTCACCCGTGCCGAGCGCGTCAAAGTTGAAGCTTTGAACGAAAAAGGCGAGAAATTCACGCTGGAAGCAGACGGCCTGCTGGCAATCTGCGTGCAGCACGAATTGGACCACCTGATGGGCATCGTGTTTGTCGAACACCTGTCGCAGCTGAAACAAGGCCGCATTAAAACCAAACTGAAAAAACGTCAGAAACACACCATCTGACCTACGCATCGCTTAAAGGCCGTCTGAAAAGACAAAACAGAAGGCAGACTTCGGTTTTCAATCTTTCAGACGGCCTTTTCAGCTGAAACAGTTTGCCCAACGCGCCCATTCAAACCATTTTCACAAGGACACAACATGAAAGTCATCTTTGCCGGTACACCCGATTTTGCCGCTGCTGCCTTGAAAGCCCTCGCCGCCGCAGGTTTTGAAATTCCGCTGGTGTTGACCCAGCCCGACCGCCCCAAAGGCCGCGGCATGCAGTTGACCGCATCGCCAGTCAAACAGGCTGCCTTGGAATTGGGTTTGACCGTGGCGCAGCCGGAAAAGTTGCGCAATAACGCCGAAGCCCTGCAAATGCTCAAAGATACGGGCGCGGATGTGATGGTGGTGGCCGCGTATGGCTTGATTTTGCCGCAGGATGTGTTGGATACGCCCAAACACGGCTGCCTCAATATCCACGCATCGCTGTTGCCCCGTTGGCGCGGTGCGGCACCGATTCAACGTGCGATTGAAGCCGGCGACGCCGAAACCGGCGTGTGCATCATGCAGATGGACATCGGCTTGGACACCGGCGCAGTGGTCAGCGAACACCGCTACGCCATTCAACCTACGGATACTGCCAACGAAGTGCATGACGCGCTGATGGGTTTGGGTGCCGAAGCGATTGTTGCCGACTTACAGCGTCTGCAGGCGGAAGGCCGTCTGAACGCGGTCAAACAGCCTGAAGAAGGTGTTACCTATGCTCAAAAATTGAGTAAAGAAGAGGCGCGTATCGATTGGAATGAAAGCGCGGCTGTGATTGAGCGAAAAATCCGTGCTTTCAACCCCGTACCTGCCGCGTGGGTCGAGTATCAAGGCAAACCGATGAAAATCTGGTGTGCCGAAGTCGTGGCCAAACAGGGTAAGGCAGGCGAGGTGTTGGCCTGCACTTCAGACGGTTTGCTGGTGGCGTGCGGTGAAAATGCGCTGAATATTACCGAATTGCAGCCTTCCGGCAGCAAACGCATGAGCATACAGGCATTTGCGGCAGGCCGGACGATTGAAGTCGGAACGGTTTTGTAACAGGCTGGAAACCAACGTAGAGGAAAGAAAACAATGGCTGTTTTTGAAGTGGTCGAGGGCGATATTACCCGATTGGCAGTCGATGCGATTGTCAATGCCGCCAATTCATCGCTGTTGGGTGGTGGCGGCGTGGACGGTGCAATACACCGCGCCGCAGGCAAAGAGCTGCTGGATGAGTGCCGAATTTTGGGCGGTTGCCGCACAGGCGAAGCCAAAATAACCAAAGGCTATCGTTTACCTGCGCGTTTTGTCATCCACACGGTCGGGCCGGTATGGTTTGGCGGACAACAAAATGAAGAGGCCAAATTGGCACAATCCTACGCTAATTCCTTGCTGCTTGCCCAGAAACACGATCTTCACAGTATCGCCTTTCCGTGCATCAGCACTGGGGTGTACCGCTTCCCGGCCGAAGCCGCCGCGCGTATCGCTTTGGAGAGTTTGAAGCAAACCCTGCCGCAATGTCCGGTAGTGGAAAAAATCATCTTTTGCTGTTTTTCCAAAACAGATGCCGAATATTATCGGGCATTGCTGGCTGCCGAACAGGCCGTCTGAAATCCGCCAAACACTTGAAATCAAATTATGAATCAGAAAGCAAAAATATGAGTATGTCCCTCGCCCAAAAATTGGCCGCCGACAGCGTTGCCGCGGTTGCCGAAGGGCGCAATCTTCAGGATGTTTTGGCGGAAATCCGCGCGGCGCATCCGCAGCTGACGGCGCAGGAAAACGGCGCGTTGCAGGATATTGCCTACGGATGCCAACGTTATTTGGGCAGTTTGAAGTATATGCTTGGTCAAATGCTGAAGAAGCCGATTGACAATCCGCAGCTCGAAAGCCTGCTTTTGGCGGCGATGTACCAACTGCATTACACGCGTAATGCCCCTCATGCCGTGGTCAATGAAGCGGTGGAAAGCATTGCCAAAATCGGCCGCGGCCAGTTCCGCTCGTTTGCCAATGCGATTTTGCGCCGCTTTTTGCGCGAACGCGACAAGCTCGCGGCTTCCTGTAAAAAAGACGATGTGGCGAAACACAATTTGCCGCTGTGGTGGGCGGCTTACTTGAAAAACCATTATCCGAAACATTGGCACAACATTACCACCGCGCTGCAATCGCATCCGCCGATGACTTTGCGCGTCAACCGCCGACACGGCAATGCCGAAAGTTATTTGGAAAAATTGGCTGCGGAAGGTATTGCGGCCAGGGCGTTGGACGAATACGCCGTGATGTTGGAAGAAGCCGTGCCGGTAAACCGCCTGCCCGGTTTTTCAGACGGCCTGGTGTCGGTGCAGGATTTTGGTGCGCAACGTGCTGCCTATTTGTTGAACCCGAAAGACGGCGAACGCATCCTCGATGCCTGCGCGGCACCGGGCGGCAAGACAGGTCATATCTTGGAACTGGCAAATTGTCATGTTACCGCTTTGGATATAGACGAAGGCCGTCTGAACAGGGTGAAGAGCAACCTTGACCGTTTAGGCTTTCAAACGGCCTCTTTGGTTTGTGCCGATGCGCAGGACTTGACAGCGTGGTATGATGGCAAGGCCTTTGACGCTGTCTTGGCCGATGTGCCGTGTACCGCTTCGGGCGTGGCGCGCCGCAATCCTGATGTCAAATGGCTACGCCGACCGACCGATGCCGTCAAAACCGCACGCCAACAGGAAGCATTATTAGACGCGCTGTGGCAGACCCTGACGAAAAACGGCAGGATGTTGCTGGCTACCTGCTCGGTCTTTGTCGAAGAAAACGACGGTCAGTTGCAAAAATTCCTTAACCGCCATGCCGATGCC
>NZ_JBQCTZ010000213.1:0-5624 GCF_051963715.1 Neisseria sp. P0001.S005
TTGATTTTTTCACCGCTGCTCATGGCCTGCATATATTGTGGCAAATCGGCTGCTTCGGCCAGTTGGCACAATAAATCTAGGGTGTTTTCATCTAGACGGTTTTTGCTGTAATCAAATAACAAACCGTGCAGAATTTCGTGCATATTGTTGAAACGTTCGGCATCTGCGGCGAAGCGTTCGCGCAGGGTAACGTGTTGAGTATCGGCATGATGGGCTTCCAAGGCCTGCCATGCGTCTGAGTATGCGGACATCTCGTTTCCTTAGTATGTAACGGTAAACAAGCAGGGTATCTATTTTCTGCTTTTTATAGTTGTTTGTAGTTTAACAAATTTGGACAACTTTTGGGAGGTGGTAGGGGCGGTTTTGTTTAAGAAATGTATGCAAAATGAAATATAAACGGTTGATTATCATCAATTTTCTGTAAAAAAGGGGGTATGACACCGATGTCTGCTGTGTTATCCTATGTAACATTATTGAAATCTTGTCGGGGCGGGTCCGTAAGATGGCTACAATTTATGATGTCGCTGCTTATGCCGGGGTATCTCCCAAGACGGTCAGTCGGGTGATTAACAGCGATGCGCCGGTCAGTGAGAAAACCCGTTCCAAAGTAGAAACAGCGATTGCTGCTTTGGGCTATATCCCGTCTTCTGTGGCACGGATTATGCGGTCACACCGTTCCGGATTGGTCGGTCTGATTACCGGCGCCATTTCGCGGACAGGCGAGAATACGGGCGGGCACGGCATACCGGATATGTTCTTGATTAAGGGCATTCAGCAGCAGATTCGCGCACAAGGCAAGATTTTGATGATTGCCGACATCGATAATAAGCCGGGTCAGCCCGGTCAGATGGAACCGTTGATCCGTACCTTTATGGAACATCGTGTTGAGGGGATTTTATATGTGGCAGGTTTCCATCAGGAAGTATTGCTGCTGGAAGTGCCCAACCGTTGCCCGATGGTGTTGGTCAACTGCTTTGATTCGGCGGGTACGCCGGCGGTTTTGCCGGACGATGAAGCAGGGTAGTATGGCTTGGTGCGCCGGATTATCCAAAGCGGACACAAACGGATTGCTTATGTAACTTTGCAACCGGGCGTAGAAGCGACACGTTTGAGATTGGCCGGATACCGCCGTGCTTTGGCTGATGCGGATATTGTCTTCGATCCTGATTTGGTGCAAACTGGCTATCCTGACTTCAGCAACGACAGCGGGTCTTTGATTTTGGCTATTTTGAAGCTGCTGTCTTTGTCGCTTCCGCCGATGGTAATTTGCTGCGGCAACGATGAAATGGCGGTGCGCGTGTACGGGATTTTGAGGACACGCGGCGTGCGGGTCCCCGAGCAAGTTTCGGTTGCCGGCTATGATAACCACAGCGCGATTGCGGAGACGCTGTTTCCGCCGTTGACCAGTACAGAGTTGCCCTATTTGCGCATGGGTGCGATGGCGGCGGATTTGCTGTTTCGACACATTGAACACCCGACCGGCTCGGTTCAGCCAGTCAAGGTCGTTGGGGAAACCATCTGGTGTCAGTCTGTGATTAATAAATAGTTTCAGACGGCCTGAAAATAAACTTTAAACAATACAAACACACATCAAAATAAGAATCATGCAAACGGTCAAAATAAAGGCCGTCTGAAAACGGAGTTGCCTCAGTAAAAAGGGCAGCCCAAAATAATAAAAGCGTCATACCGCTGAAATTGGAGTTTGTTGTTTCCATAGTTTATTACCCAGGAGTAGCCTTCCTATGAAAATCTCCCCACAAGTGGCGATGACACTTCGCCAGATTATGCTGATGAACTTCGGTTTCTTCAGTATTCAATATAGCTTCGGGTTGCAGCAAACTGCGATTAATCCGATTTTCAGCTTTCTTAATCCAGATCCCAGTATATTGCCTTACCTTAATATGGCCGGCCCGGTTACTGGCTTAATCGTACAACCTATTATTGGTGCAATGAGCGACCGAACATGGGTACCGGGATTGGGGCGCCGCCGTCCGTATTTCTTAATTGGTGCGATCGGTTGCAGTTTATGCTTAGTTCTTGTATCCGCACGTTACCGCCTTGTGGATGGCTGTATTGCTGCTGTGGCTCTTGGACATCAGTAACAACACCGCAATGGAACCTTTCCGTGCCTTTATTGCCGATACGGTTCAATCCACCGGTTTCTTGATGCAGTCTGTGTTTACCGGTTTGGGTATTACCCTTGCTAACATTTCTCTTTATCTCCTTAAACAAGTTGGTTGGTTGAACCAAACTTCTGAAGTGGGTATTCCTTATTGGGTATTCGGCTCATTCTATATTGGTGCGGTTTGCTCTATTGGTTCTGTCCTAGTAACTGTATTAACTACTCCTGAACGTGAACCTTCACCTCAAGAAATGGCAGCAATTAAAGCTCAACCAAGAGGTCCTGTTCATGCCGTCAAAGAGATCTTTAGTGCCATCAAAGAAATGCCCAAACCTTTGTGGCAGCTTGCTTCAGTTTATCTTTTCCAATGGTATGCACTTTTTATTTATTGGCAATATATTTCACACAGTCTTGTTAAATCTGTTTGGGATTCCACCTCTGCTGATAAGGTTGCTTATCAGGAGGCTGTTGCATGGACCGGTTTGGTAAACGGTTTCTACAACGTTGTAACCTTTATCTCCGCCTTCGGCCTGATGTGGATGGCGCGCAAATATGCCGCCAAATATGTTCACGCCTTTGCCGTAACCCTTGCCGCGCTGGCCTTGCTCACCATTCCGCACATCGGCAACAAATACCTGATGTTTGCCCCGATGATTGGTTTCGGTGTCGGTTGGGCAAGTATGATGGGCGTGCCGTTTATGATTGTGGTCGGTTCTATTCCGAAAGAACGTTACGGCGTGTACATGGGTATTGTGAACATGATGATTGTGATTCCAATGCTGATTGAAACCGTATCTTTCGGCTGGGTGTACAAAACCTTCTTGGGTTCAAACCCTGCCAACGCGATGACGTTTGCCGGTGTTTTCCTCGCCATTGCCGCCGCGTTGACCTTAACCATTAAAACTGCGGCTAAACCGGCTACTACAGAATAACGAAGTTTTGATTTAAAACCAAAATGAAAAGGCCGTCTGAAACATGAAATGGTTTCAGACGGCCTTTTTTGTCGAAACGGATTCCATTTGCTGACCTGATTCGGTAAGCCTTATTGTCGCTGCACTACCGTTCATCACTCAAATTGGCTATGACTACCGATTTTGCTTTACAATATCCTTCTTTAATTTATTTCGTTTTACCATCCTGATGACAGAACACATTTCCGCTCCAAGCCCATCTCCTATCGGCGAAGACTACCTGCTGTTAGGTCAGTACGCCGAACGCGCCTATCTCGAATACGCCATGAGCGTGGTCAAAGGCCGCGCGCTGCCTGAAGTTTCAGACGGCCAGAAGCCCGTGCAGCGGCGCATTTTGTTTGCCATGCGCGATATGGGTTTGACGGCGGGGGCGAAGCCGGTGAAATCGGCGCGCGTGGTCGGCGAGATTTTGGGTAAATACCACCCGCACGGCGACAGTTCCGCCTATGAGGCAATGGTCCGCATGGCGCAGGATTTTACCTTGCGCTATCCCTTAATCGACGGCATCGGCAACTTCGGTTCGCGCGACGGCGACGGGGCGGCGGCGATGCGTTACACCGAAGCGCGGCTGACGCCGATTGCGGAATTACTGTTGTCCGAAATCAATCAGGGGACGGTGGATTTCGTGCCGAACTACGACGGCGCGTTTGACGAACCGCTGCACCTGCCCGCCCGCCTGCCTATGGTGTTGCTCAACGGCGCGTCGGGCATCGCGGTGGGCATGGCGACCGAAATTCCGTCGCACAATTTGAACGAAGTCACGCAGGCGGCGATTGCGCTGTTGAAAAAACCGACGCTGGAAACCGCCGACCTGATGCAATATATTCCCGCGCCTGATTTTGCCGGCGGCGGTCAAATCATTACGCCGGCGGACGAATTGCGCCGGATTTACGAAACCGGCAAGGGCAGCGTGCGCGTGCGTGCGCGTTACGAAATCGAGAAACTGGCGCGCGGACAATGGCGCGTGATTGTGACCGAACTGCCACCGAACGCCAATTCCGCCAAAATCCTTGCCGAAATCGAAGAACAGACCAACCCGAAACCGAAAGCGGGTAAAAAGCAGCTCAACCAAGATCAGCTCAATACCAAAAAGCTGATGCTGGATTTAATCGATCGCGTGCGCGACGAGTCCGACGGCGAACATCCCGTGCGTCTGGTGTTCGAGCCGAAATCCAGCCGCATCGATACCGATACCTTCATCAACACGCTGATGGCGCAGACTTCGCTGGAAGGCAATGTGTCCATGAACTTGGTGATGATGGGGCTGGACAACCGTCCCGCGCAGAAAAACCTGAAAACGATTTTGCAGGAATGGCTGGATTTCCGCGTCGTTACTGTAACACGCCGTCTGAAATTCCGTTTGAACCAAGTGGAAAAACGGCTGCACATCCTTGAAGGCCGTCTGAAAGTTTTTCTGCACATTGATGAAGTGATTAAAGTCATCCGCGAATCAGACGACCCGAAAACTGACCTGATGGTGGCGTTCGGGCTGACCGAAATCCAAGCCGAAGACATTTTGGAAATCCGCCTGCGTCAGTTGGCGCGTTTGGAAGGTTTCAAACTCGAAAAAGAATTGAACGAATTGCGCGAAGAGCAAGGTCGTCTGAATATCCTTTTGGGTGACGAAAACGAAAAACGCAAGCTGATTATCAAAGAGATGCAGGCGGACATGAAGCAGTTCGGCGACCCGCGCCGCACGCTGGTGGAAGAAGCCGGACGCGCGGTGCTGACACAGACCACCGCCGACGAACCCATCACGCTGATTCTGTCGGAAAAAGGCTGGATACGCAGCCGTGCCGGACACAACCTCGATTTGAGCCAGACCGCGTTCAAAGAAGGCGACCGCCTCAAACAAACCCTCGAAGGCCGCACCGTTTTGCCTGTCGTCATCCTGGATTCACTGGGCAGAACCTACACGCTCGATGCCGCCGAAATCCCCGGCGGACGTGGCGACGGCGTGCCGGTTTCATCGTTAATCGAGCTGCAAAACGGCGCGAAACCCGTCGCCATGCTCACCGGCCAGCCCGAACAGCACTACCTGCTCTCAGGCAGCGGCGGTTACGGCTTCATTGCCAAGCTGGGCGACATGGTCGGGCGCGTGAAAGCGGGCAAAGTGGTGATGACTGTGGACAGTGGCGAAACCGTCCTGCCGCCGATTGCCGTCTATGCTTCCTCGCTCATCAACCCCGACTGCAAAATCGTACTGGCAAGCAGCGACCACCGCCTCTTGGCGTTTTCCATCGGCGAACTCAAAGTCATGCCCAAAGGGCGCGGTTTGCAGTTGATGTCGCTGACCGACGGTGCATCTTTGGAACACATTATGGTGACGACCTCTCCTGAGTTTACCGTTGTATCGGTCGGCCGACGCGGTGCAGAATATCAGGAAAAACTGCGTATTGCCGATATTGACGGCAAACGCGGTAAAAAAGGCAAGGTATTGGAAATCTCAGGCCATCTGAAAAGTTTGTCCTGAAACAAGAACAAATATATCTAAATAAATTAAATTTATACGACATTGCATGATAATAAAA
>NZ_JBQCTZ010000214.1:0-5582 GCF_051963715.1 Neisseria sp. P0001.S005
CCTAAAGGCTTGTTGGTGCAAAAAGGCTGGAATATTTGGCTTTATGGCGATATCGAACTGCATTTCTCCGACAATCGTTTAACACAGATTCGTGCTGATTTTCAGCCTGATGCTGCATTAAGCGGAGGCCGTTGGGTAAAGTTGAATCCGTGGTTTTTTGCAAATGGCTGCCTTGATGTTTATGCCGTCATTCAGCGCTTGGTGCAACGCAATATTGATTTTATTAAAACGGAAACGCATACCAATTTGATTTTGCAGCTGCAAAGCGGGGTTGAATTAATTTTTGAAAAATGTCGGGGCATGCAACTTGCTTCGTTCCGCAAACAAAAAGCCTCCCTGCCCCATTGGGCGCGTGAAACGGCTTCTTAAATAAAACAATGCCGTCTGAAAACATCATTTCAGACGGCATTATCAGTTACAAACCATTCAATAATCGTCGGATTTTCGTCATTGTCATAGAAACCTGTTCGTTACAGCCGTCATTTCCTTTTCCATTATCAAAGCAATCAATGCTGCTGACACTGCAAAAGTGGGCATAGGCCATTTTTAACTCCCTAGCCAAAACGGCTTCGGGCATGCCGGTCATACCGAGTACATCTACGCCGTCACGTCGATAACGGACGATTTCTGCGCGGGTTGGACGACGTGGGCCTTGCAAGCAGCCATAAACGGCGGAGTCGTAAATCGGCACATTGTGCGCTTTCGTGATATTCAACAATTCTTGTCGCAATTCACCGCAATAAGGGTTGAAAAAATCGGTATGGACAACCGGACATTCTTGGCCTTCAAAAAAAGTATCTTTACGGCCATAGGTATAGTCGATCAAATCATCCGGCAACACCAAACTGCCGTTTTCAAAATCGGGATTGATACCGACGACTGAAGAAATGGCAATGATGTTTTCAACGCCTAAAGAATGTAACGCCCAAATATTGGCGCGGTAGTTGATTTCATGCGGCGCGATGGTATGGCTGAAGCCGTGTCTGGCAAGGAAAACAATATCCAAGCGCCCCAACCTGCCGAACAAAATAGGGCTGCTGGTTAAGCCGTATGGGGTGCGTACGATTTTTCGTTCAGTAATTTCGAGTTCCGGCAGTTTGGTCAAACCGCTGCCGCCGATAATGGCTAACATATAGACTTCCTTTGTTATCAATGGCCGTCTGAAACTTGGATTTCAGACGGCCTTAATATTATTGATTTATTTATGTTTGTAGAAACGGCTGCCGAAATAGGTAGATGCACCTTCACGCAATAAAACCAATGTTACGGCGGCAAGCGGCAGACCGGCAAGCATACCGACAAAGCCCATCAGTTGTCCGAAAGCCATCAACGAGAAAATCACCCAGAAAGGCGACAAACCTATGCGGTCGCCGACGATTTTAGGCGTAATGAAAAAGCTTTCCAAGAATTGTCCGACACCGAATACAGCCCAGACCATCAACAAGCCCTGCCATGAGCCATATTGCAAAAGCGCAGCAACTGTTGCCAGTAAAAGGCCGGTAAATGCGCCCAAATACGGAATAAATACCAAAATACCGGCAATCATACCGATGGCAAAGCCGGAATCCAAACCGACCAGCATCAAGCCCAAGCCATAAACCAAGCCCATAATCATCATAACCATCAGCTGGCCGCGCAGAAACTCGCCTAAAACTTCGTCCATATTGCCACTGATACGCGTGTAGGTCTCGATAAAACGACGCGGAACCAATTTGCTGATTCCGGAAGACCAATGTTTCCAATCCAACAAGAAGTAATACAGCAGCAAAGGCAACAACACCAAATTGCTGACGCCGCTGATGACGTTGCCACTTTGACGCATCAAGGTCGGAATCCATGCTTTGAGCGTATTGCTTAACTCATCCGTATGCGACTGCAACCATGCGATGATTGATTCTTGATCGATTTGAATATAATCCCCGCTGACGCTGTTGAGCCACGGCAGCAGTTTGTTTTGAACAAAGCCTACGATTTGCGGCAGGCGTTCGGCCAGATTGTTAAACTGGTTCAACAACATAGGTACGATAATCAGTACCAACGACAGCAATACCAGTAAGGCAAACGCCATAATAATCATAGAGGCCGGCGCGCGGCGGATACGCTTCAATTGCAGCCACTCGACCAAGGGATTCAAAACATAGGCCAAAACGGCGGCCACAATAAACGGCGTCAAAACATCGCCCAAGGCATATAAAAGCCAAATAAAGGCTGCGATGACGCAAGCCATAATAATCCACGGTTTTGCGCCGCGCGTTCTCTTTTGATACATAAAAAGGTATTCCCCAAATTGATGCTTAAGGTTTTCAAAATCAATAAGCAGTATAACAGATTCACAAAGGCCGTCTGAACGCGCGAGGCTATTAAGATAAAATAAAAATTGTTGACAATAATGCCAAAAAATTCAGCCTGAATCCTCCAATTTAAGATAAAATACGCTCCGACAATCTACCCATACCCGAATAAGGAAATCCAATGAGCACTTCTTTGAGCTATCGTGACGCAGGCGTGGATATCGACGCAGGCGATCAACTGGTCGAAAACATCAAACCTTTTGCCAAGCGTACAATGCGCCCTGAAGTGTTGGGTGATTTGGGCGGTTTCGGCGCTTTGGTCGAAATCGGCAAAAAATACAAAAATCCGGTATTGGTTTCCGGTACGGACGGCGTCGGCACCAAGCTGAAACTGGCATTCGACTGGGATAAACACGATACTGTCGGTATCGATTTGGTTGCCATGAGCGTCAACGACATTTTGGTTCAAGGTGCTGAACCTTTGTTCTTCTTGGACTATTTCGCTTGCGGCAAGCTGGATGTTGCCCGCGCGACTGATGTGATTAAAGGCATTGCCCAAGGCTGCGAAGAATCCGGTTGCGCTTTGATTGGCGGTGAAACTGCCGAAATGCCGGGCATGTATCCCGAAGGCGAATACGACTTGGCCGGTTTTGCTGTCGGCGTGGTTGAAAAAGAACGCGTCATCAACGGCCGCAGCATTCAGGCCGGAGACGTTGTTTTGGGCTTGGCTTCCAACGGCGCACACTCCAACGGCTACTCTTTGGTACGCAAAATCATCGAGCGCGACGACCCCGATTTGGATGCGGAATTCGACAACGGCAAAACCTTGCGCGAAGCCATCATCGCCCCTACCCGCCTGTATGTAAAACCTATCCTTGCCGCTTTGGAAAAATTCACCATTAAAGGCATGGCCCATATTACCGGCGGTGGTATTACCGAAAACGTACCTCGCGTTTTGCCTGAAAATACCGTTGCACAAATCGATGCCAAAGCGTGGGAATTGCCTAAACTGTTCCAATGGCTGCAAAAAGCAGGCAATGTGGAAACCCAAGAAATGTACCGTACCTTCAACTGCGGTATCGGCATGGTTGTTATCATTGCCAAAGAAGATGCCGATGCAGTACAGGCATTCTTGAGCGAACAAGGCGAAACCGTTTACCGTTTGGGCGCAGTTCGTGAGCGCAATGGCGACGAACATCAAACCCAAGTGGCTTGATTAAGATGTAATTAAAAAAGTGCGGATAATGAATCCGCACTTTTTTATTGTTTATGGTCTAAGCAAATCTCCGCCCTAGCCTGCTTCTTCCATAAAACCGGCCAACTGAGCCGTATCGTGGGCAATCATCAGCTCTTCATTGGTTGGAACAACCAAAACAGCCGGCATAGAACCTGTCGGGCTGATGATACCGGAGTTGCCGTAGCGTTTGTCCATATTGGCTTTGGTGTCGATGTGCAGACCTAAGAAATCCAAGTAGGAAACGGTTTTGGCACGGATATTACGCGAGTTTTCGCCGATACCGCCGGTAAACACAAGCGCGTCAACGCCGCCACAAGCCACAGCCATCGAAGCAATATATTTGGCAAGGCGGTAAGTCATGACTTCCAAAGCCAAACGTGCGCCTTCATGACCTTCATCCGCGGCGATTTCCAAAGAACGGCAGTCGTTGGAGAGTTCGGAAATACCGAGCAAGCCTGATTTTTTGTTCAGCATTTCATCAACTTGGGCAACATCCAAACCGGCGTGTGAAGTCAGATAGCTGTATACGCCCGGGTCGATGTCGCCGCAGCGCGTACCCATTACCAAACCTTCGATCGGCGTGAAGCCCATACTGGTGTCAACGGATTTGCCGTTTTTGATGGCGGTAATGGATGCGCCGTTGCCTAAGTGGGCAATAATCATGCGGATCTCTTCCAACGGTTTGCCCAAGATGCGTGCGGCTTCAGGGGCAACGTAACGCATACTGGTACCGTGGAAACCGTAGCGGCGGAAGGCGTATTTTTTACGCAATTCGCGCGGAACGGCATAAGTGTAGGCGCGCTCCGGCATGGTTTGGTGGAATGAAGTATCCATCACGCCGACATTAGGCAGACCCGGGAAGTGCTCTTGCGCAGCCAAAATGCCGTTGATATTGGCAGGGTTATGCAGCGGGGCGAGCGGGATGCAGGCTTTCAGTTCGTCAAGGACGTCTTGGTCGATGAGGACAGACTCGTGATATTTTTCGCCGCCGTGGGCGATGCGGTGGCCGATGGCTTTGATGCGGTCGTGCAAGCCGTGTTTTTCCAGTTCGTTCAACAGCATACCCACTGCACCGGCGTGGCAGTTACGGCCGGTCAGGGGAACTTGGCGTTTGTTGCCGTCTTTGTTGAAAGTGATGACGGCTTCGGGCGTGGTCAGGCGTTCGCCAAGGCAACTTAGGACGACGCTGCCGCTTTTGCGGTCGATAACGGCGCCTTTGAGCGAGGAGCTGCCGCAGTTCAGAACGAGGATGAGTTGGTCGGACATGGTGTTTCTCCTTTGAATTTTGATTGTTTTTTTGGCTTCAGGCCGTCTGAAAAGAGCAAAAACATTTGAGAGCTTTCCAGATTGCCTTTGGTTTGGTGTTTAGTCAGGCTTCATGCCCAATCCTAATCTCCATTGCAGGTATCGCTACCCAACTAAAATCTGCTTATTTGGTTTTCAGACGGCCTTGTTTAATGGCGTGGCCGTCTGAAAACTTAAAAGCAATCTTCCGGCACTCGGACTTGTCCTTCCATAATCACGCGTGCGCTACGGCTCATAACTGCTTTGGTAGCCGTCCATTGCCCATCCTGACATTCAGCGGCGGCACCTACACGCAGCGTACCTGATGGATGACCGAAGCGGACTTCTTTACGCGCTCCGCCTCCGGCTGCAAGGTTGACCAGCGTTCCGGGCACGGCGGCGGCGGTAGCGATGGCAACTGAAGCGGTGCCCATCATGGCGTGGTGCAATTTGCCCATGCTCAGCGCGCGTACCAATAAGTCGATGTCGGCAGCTTTGACGTTTTTACCGCTTGAAGCGGTGTAATCGGCCGCAGGGGCGACAAAAGCGACTTTCGGAGTATGGGCGCGGGTGGCGGCTTCGGATACGTCGCTGATCAAACCCATTTTCAGCGCGCCATATGCGCGGATGGTTTCAAATTTTTCCAGGGCTGCGGCATCGTTGTTGATGTCGTCTTGCAACTCTTTGCCTGTATAGCCCAAATCTGCGGCATTCAGGAAAATGGTTGGAATACCGGCATTGATAAGCGTGGCTTTCAGACGGCCTATATT
>NZ_JBQCTZ010000215.1:0-5580 GCF_051963715.1 Neisseria sp. P0001.S005
CCTAAAGGCTTGTTGGTGCAAAAAGGCTGGAATATTTGGCTTTATGGCGATATCGAACTGCATTTCTCCGACAATCGGCTGACACAGATTCGTGCTGATTTTCAGCCTGATACTGCATTAAGCGGCGGCCGTTGGGTAAAGTTGAATCCGTGGTTTTTTGCAAATGGCTGCCTTGATGTATATGCCGTCATTCAACGCTTGGTACAACGCAATATCGATTTTATTAAAACGGAAACGCATACCAATTTGATTTTGCAGCTGCAAAGCGGGGTCGAATTGATTTTTGAAAAATGCCGGGGTATGCAACTTGCCTCGTTCCGCAAACAAAAAGCCTCCCTACCCCATTGGGCGCGTGAAACGGCTTCTTAAATAAACAATGCCGTCTGAAAACATTATTTCAGACGGCATCGTCAGTTACAAACCATTCAATAATTGTCGGATTTTCGTCATCGCCATAGAAGTCTGTTCATCACAGCCCTCAGTCCCTACTCCGCTATCAAAGCAATCAATGCTGCTGACGCTGCAAAAGTGGGCATAGGCCATTTTTAACTCTCTGGCCAAAACGGCTTCGGGCATACCGGTCATACCGAGTACATCTACGCCGTCACGTCGATAACGGGCGATTTCTGCGCGGGTTGGACGGCGCGGGCCTTGCAGGCAGCCATAAACGGCGGAATCGTAAATCGGCACATTATGCGCTTTCGTGATATTCAACAATTCTTGTCGCAATTCATCGCAATAAGGGTTGAAAAAATCGGTATGGACAACCGGGCATTCTTGGCCTTCAAAAAAAGTATCTTTACGGCCATAGGTATAGTCAATCAAATCGTCCGGCAACACCAGACTGCCGTTTTCAAAATCGGGATTGATACCGACGACTGAGGAAATGGCAATGATGTTTTCAACGCCTAAAGAATGTAACGCCCAAATATTGGCTCGGTAGTTGATTTCATGCGGCGCGATGGTATGGCTGAAGCCGTGTCGGGCAAGAAAAACAATATCCAAGCGCCCCAACCTGCCGAACAAAATAGGGCTGCTGGTTAAGCCGTATGGAGTGCGTACGATTTTTCGTTCAGTAATTTCGAGTTCCGGCAGTTTGGTCAAACCGCTGCCGCCGATAATGGCTAACATATAGACTTCCTTTGTTATCAATGGCCGTCTGAAACTTGGATTTCAGACGGCCTTAATATTATCGATTTATTTATGTTTGTAGAAATGGCTGCCGAAATAGGCAGATGCACCTTCACGCAATAAAACCAACGTGACGGCGGCAAGCGGCAGACCGGCAAGCATACCGACAAAACCCATCAGTTGTCCGAAAGCCATCAACGAGAAAATCACCCAGAATGGAGACAAACCAATGCGGTCGCCAACGATTTTAGGCGTAATGAAAAAGCTTTCCAAGAATTGTCCGACACCGAATACAGCCCAGACCATCAACAAACCCTGCCATGAGCCATATTGTAAAAGCGCGGCAACTGTTGCCAGCAAAAGGCCGGTAAATGCACCCAAATACGGAATAAATACCAAAATACCGGCAATCATACCGATGGCAAAGCCGGAATCCAAACCGACCAGCATCAAGCCTAATCCATAAACCAAGCCCATAATCATCATAACCATCAGCTGGCCGCGCAGAAACTCGCCTAAGACTTCGTCCATATTGCCACTGATACGCGTGTAGGTCTCGATAAAACGGCGTGGAACCAGTTTGCTGATTCCGGAAGACCAGCGTTTCCAATCCAACAAGAAGTAATACAGCAGCAAAGGCAACAACACCAAATTGCTGACGCCGCTGATCACGTTGCCGCTTTGACGCATCAAGGTCGGAATCCATTCTTTGAGCGTATTGCTCAACTCATCAGTATGCGACTGCAACCATGCGATGATTGATTCTTGGTCGATTTGAATATAATCCCCGCTGACGCTGTTGAGCCACGGCAGCAGTTTGTTTTGAACAAAGCCCACGATTTGCGGCAGACGTTCGGCCAGATTGTTAAACTGGTTCAACAACATAGGCACGATAATCAACGCCAACGACAGCAACACTAGCAAGGCAAACGTCATAATAATCATAGAGGCCGGTGCGCGGCGGATACGCTTTAATTGCAGCCACTCGACCAAGGGATTCAAAACATAGGCCAAAACGGCGGCCACGATAAACGGCGTCAAAACATCGCCTAAGGCATATAAAAGCCAAATAAAGGCTGCGATAACGCAAGCCATAATAATCCACGGTTTTACACTGCGCGCTTTCTTTTGATACATAAAAAGGTATTTCCCAATTGATGTTTAAGGTTTTCGAAATAAATAAGCAGTATAACAGATTCACAAAGGCCGTCTGAAAGCGAGACGGCTATTAAGATAAAATAAAAATTGTTGACAATAATGCCAAAAAATTCAGCCTGAATCCTCCAATTTAAGATAAAATACGCTCCGACAATCTACCCATACCCGAATAAGGAAATCCAATGAGCACTTCTTTGAGCTATCGTGACGCAGGCGTGGATATCGACGCAGGCGATCAACTGGTCGAAAATATCAAACCTTTTGCCAAGCGTACTATGCGCCCTGAAGTGTTGGGTGATTTGGGCGGTTTCGGCGCTTTGGTCGAAATCGGCAAAAAATACAAAAATCCGGTATTGGTTTCCGGTACGGACGGCGTCGGCACCAAGCTGAAACTGGCATTTGACTGGGATAAACACGATACTGTCGGTATCGATTTGGTTGCCATGAGCGTCAACGATATTTTGGTTCAAGGTGCGGAACCTTTGTTCTTCTTGGACTATTTCGCTTGCGGTAAGCTGGATGTTGCCCGCGCGACTGATGTGATTAAAGGCATTGCCCAAGGCTGCGAAGAATCCGGTTGCGCTTTGATTGGCGGTGAAACTGCCGAAATGCCGGGCATGTATCCCGAAGGCGAATACGACTTGGCCGGTTTTGCCGTCGGCGTGGTTGAAAAAGAACGCGTCATCAACGGCCGCAGCATTCAGGCCGGAGACGTTGTTTTGGGCTTGGCTTCCAACGGCGCACACTCCAACGGCTACTCTTTGGTACGCAAAATCATCGAGCGCGACAATCCCGATTTGGACACGGAATTCGACAACGGCAAAACTTTGCGTGAAGCCATCATCGCCCCTACCCGCCTGTATGTGAAACCTATCCTTGCCGCTTTGGAAAAATTTACCATTAAAGGCATGGCCCATATTACCGGCGGCGGCATTACCGAAAACGTACCTCGCGTTTTGCCTGAAAATACCGTTGCACAAATCGATGCCAAAGCATGGAAATTGCCTAAATTGTTCCAATGGTTGCAAAAAGCAGGCAATGTGGAAACCCAAGAAATGTACCGTACATTCAACTGCGGTATCGGCATGGTCGTTATCATTGCCAAAGAAGATGCCGACGCGGTACAGGCATTCTTGAGCGAACAAGGCGAAACCGTTTACCGTTTGGGCGTTATTCGTGAACGCAACGGCGACGAGCATCAAACCCAAGTGGCTTGATTGAGTTGTAATTAAAAAAGTGCGGATGATGAGTCCGCACTTTTTATTGTTTATGGCCTAGGAAAATCTTCGCCCTAGCCTACTTCTTCCAAAAAGCCGGCCAACTGCGCCGTATCGTGTGCAATCATCAGCTCTTCATTGGTTGGCACCACCAAAACAGCCGGCATAGAACCTGTCGGGCTGATGATACCGGAGTTGCCGTAGCGTTTATCCATGTTGGCTTTGGTGTCGATGTGCAGACCCAAGAAATCAAGATAGGAAACGGTTTTGGCACGAATGTTACGCGAGTTTTCGCCGATACCGCCGGTAAACACGAGTGCGTCAACGCCGCCACAAGCCACAGCCATCGAAGCAATATATTTGGCAAGGCGGTAAGTCATTACTTCCAGAGCCAAACGTGCGCCTTCATGGCCTTCATCCGCAGCGATTTCCAAAGAACGACAGTCGTTGGAGAGTTCGGAAATACCGAGCAAACCTGACTTTTTGTTCAGCATTTCATCAACTTGGGCAACATCCAAACCGGCATGTGAAGTCAGATAGCTGTATACGCCCGGATCGATGTCGCCGCAACGGGTACCCATCACCAAGCCTTCAATCGGCGTGAAGCCCATACTGGTATCAACGGATTTGCCGTTTTTGATGGCGGTAATGGATGCGCCGTTGCCTAAGTGGGCAATAATCATGCGGATGTCTTCTAACGGTTTGCCCAAGATGCGTGCGGCTTCAGGGGCAACGTAACGCATACTGGTACCGTGGAAACCGTAGCGGCGGAAAGCGTATTTTTTACGCAATTCGCGCGGAACGGCATAAGTGTAGGCACGCTCCGGCATGGTTTGGTGGAACGAAGTATCCATCACGCCGACATTGGGCAGGCCCGGGAAATGTTCTTGTGCAGCCAAAATGCCGTTGATATTGGCAGGGTTGTGCAGCGGAGCGAGCGGAATGCAGGCATTGAGTTCGTCCATTACTGCTTGGTCGATCAAAACAGATTCGCTGTATTTTTCGCCGCCGTGGGCGATGCGGTGGCCGATGGCTTTAATGCGGTCGTGCAGGCCGTGTTTTTCAAGCTCTTTCAACAGCATACCTACGGCACCGGCATGGTCGTTACGGCCGGTCAAGGCTGTTTGGCATTTTTTACCGTCTTTGCTGAACGTAATGACTGCTTCGGGCGTACCCAAACGTTCGCCGAGACAGCTTAAGAGAACTTTGCCGTTTTTACGGTCGATAACGGCACCTTTGAGTGAAGAGCTGCCGCAGTTCAGAACAAGAATGAGTTGGTTGGACATGGTGTTTCTCCTTTGAATTTTTGATTGTTTTTTGGCTTCAGGCCGTCTGAAAAGAGCAAGAACATTTGAGAGCTTTCCAGATTGCCTTTGGTTTGGTGTTTAGTCAGGCTTTATGCCCAACCCTAATCTCCATTGCAGGTATCGCTACCTGACTAAAATCTGCTTATTTGGTTTTCAGACGGCCTTGTTTAATAGCGTGGCTGTCTGAAAACTTAAAAGCAATCTTCCGGCACTCGGACTTGTCCTTCCATAATCACGCGTGCGCTACGGCTCATGACCGCTTTGGTGGCCGTCCATTGTCCGTCCTGACATTCGGCGGCGGCACCGACACGCAGTGTGCCTGATGGATGACCGAAACGGATTTCTTTACGCGCTCCGCCTCCGGCTGCAAGGTTGACCAGCGTACCGGGCACGGCGGCGGCGGTAGCGATAGCAACTGAAGCAGTACCCATCATGGCGTGGTGCAATTTGCCCATGCTCAGTGCGCGTACCAATAAGTCGATGTCGGCGGCTTTGACGGTTTTGCCGCTTGAAGCGGTGTAATCGGCCGCAGGGGCGACAAAAGCGACTTTCGGAGTATGGGCGCGCGTAGCAGCTTCGGATACGTCGCTGATCAAACCCATTTTCAGCGCACCATACGCGCGGATGGTTTCAAATTTTTCCAGAGCCGCGGCATCGTTGTTGATATCGTCTTGCAACTCTTTGCCTGTGTAGCCCAAATCTGCGGCATTCAGGAAAATGGTTGGAATACCGGCATTGATAAGCGTGGCTTTCAGACGGCCTATATT
>NZ_JBQCTZ010000216.1:0-5478 GCF_051963715.1 Neisseria sp. P0001.S005
TTGGTCGTCATCCAAACCTTCGTACATTTTAGACAGCCAGCTTGGGATTTTGACGTTGGTCACTTGGGCCATTTTGGCCAATTGTTTGAAATTGGTTACAGGCAGGATACCGGGAACGATTTCAACGTCGATGCCCATCATCACGCAACGGTCGCGGAAGCGCAGATAGCTTTCTACGTCGAAGAAGAATTGGGTGATAACGTGGTTTGCACCCGCATCGATTTTGCGTTTCAGATTGATCAAGTCCGCTTGGGCAGATTTGGCTTCCGGGTGCACCTCAGGATAGGCCGCTACGGAAATATCGAAGTCGGCAACGGAGCGCAACAGTTTGACCAAATCTTCGGCATAGAAAGGTTTTTTCTCGTAGCCGGGCGGCTCGTCGCCACGCAGGGCAACGATGCGGCGGATACCGCTGTCCCAATAGTCTTTGGCAATTTGACGCAACTCGTCAGGGTTGGCATCGATACCGGTCAAGTGAGGGGCGGCTTCAAGGCCGGTTTCTTGTTTGATGCGTTTAACAATGCCGTGTGTGCGGTCGCGTTCGCCTGAGTTTGCACCGTAAGTTACGGAAACAAATTTCGGGTGCAAGGTTTGCAGGCGATGGATGGAATCCCATAACATGGTTTCCATTTGTTCGTTTTTCGGCGGGAAAAATTCGAATGAAACGTTGATGTCGCCTTTCAAATCGGAAAGGCTGTGATTTAATGCGTTAATTTCTCTAGCGTGATTCATGCTTATGCACCTTCTGCATATCTTTTATTTGTTGTCAGACTGCATAATAAATTTGAGGTCAGTATGAGTCAATTTCGAAATTTTCCGAAATTGTATGAATAGATTTAATAAAGACCTCAGGCTGTCTGAAAAAACAGCCTAAGGTCTTGTTTGATAGGAAGGGGAAGAAAGCTTATTCTGCTTCATCTATCCATGCTTGTTGTACGGCTTCGAGAATGCGCTCGCCGCAACGCGCCGGATCATCGTCAAATTCAGGCAAAGCCATAATCAGATCACGCAATTGGGTAAAGCGTACGGTTTTCGGATCGATGCTGTCGCCGTGTAAGTCGTAGAGTTCTTCGGCGATGCGTTGGGTATCTGTCCATTTCATGATGTGTTCCTTTATTTGGTCTTTAGGCTGTTGGTGAACATTTTAATCAAGAAGTAGGCGGACTGCCAGAATGTTTTACTGTAGATGCGGATATAAATAATGCGGGTATTTTTTAACAAAATAGCATATTTGCGTTAAAATACAGCACGGCACTTAAAAACTACGGCACATTCGCTTTGAATTTGCCGTTTTATATATTTTATTCCGTTTTTAATGATGGTTTGCGCATGAATAATTTACATTATCCCAATGCAACCAAATCATCTGGAACGGCTCTTAATACGAAATCCATCACGTAAAAATAAAAGGAAAAATGATGAATAACGCACTCAACGCCAAATTGTCCAAACTGATTTACGCGCTTGCTTCAGATGATTCAGAGTATCTGGCCAAAGCAGACGCATTTGACCGTTTGCTGTTGTTGGTTCGCGAATTTTATCGGATGCTGGACGAAACAGAAGGTTTGAAGCAGCTGGTGTTTCGTCTGTATTACGGCAAGCATTATGGTTTGATTAAACTGGATGCCGCTTCACCCAATGACGATGCAGGCGCGTTGAGGCTGAAACGTTGGATGGTTTATTCGCGTATCGCAGAGCGTATCGAAAATTGCGGCAAGCATTTGTCGGTCGTGCTTGAAGATGCGGTGTTGGAAAATGGCGCGGACAAATCTCATTATATAGATGAAGCCAATGTCATTATCGAGCGTTTCGGTTTGGTAAGAGATGAGGCTGCACTTTCGGCCATCGAGGCAGAGGAAGCGTTGAAAACAGAGCAAGAGTTACAGGCGACAAGCGAGCCTCAAAAATCTGCTCCTAAGCATAACGGCAATCTGCATCAAATCAGAATGCAAGAAAAAATCGAAAATTACTCCGCCACGCAGAAAGTGGCCGCTATGCAGATTTCCCGTATGCGTTTTATTTTTCCTCATATCAAATAATTTACTGCATAACCAAAAGGCCGTCTGAAGACCATAACACACATGGTTTCAGACGGCCTTTTTCATTAAACCTAGTTTTAATGGTCTTCACGAGCGTGGTTGATTGTATATTTAGGAATTTCTACAACCAAATCTTCATCGGCAACGACTGCCTGACAGCTCAAGCGTGAATCAGCTTCCAAGCCCCATGCTTGGTCGAGCAGGTCTTCTTCTAATTCGGTTGGTTCTTCCAGGCTGTCAAAACCTTTGCGGATAATCACGTGGCAGGTGGTGCAGGCACATGATTTTTCGCAGGCGTGATCGACTTCGATGTCGTGGTCGAGCAGTACGTCAAGGACGGTTTGGCCTTTCGGTGCATCTTCGATAACCGCGCCTTCGGGGCATAATGTCGCGTGTGGGAGTACGGTAATTTTTGGCATTTTTATTGTCTCGGTTGTTTAAGAGTGGTTGTGGTTAAAGTGGTTTCAGACGGCCTTGGGTATTCAATATTCAGGCCGTCTGAAAAATGGGTTTATAACATGATGCCTTTACTTTTTAGGTTTTCCAAGCATTCATCTAAATAAGCATCATCGTGTTCGGCGTAAATGGGTGAAGAGGCTGTTTCGGCTTCATGTGCATGGTACGGTACCACCGCTTTGCCGCGATACAACGGGTCTTTCCATAAAACGTCAGGCTTGTAGCCGCGCTTTTCCATCTCTTCCATAATCAGTGCGTGATACAGATAGAGCTTGTAAGGCGAATGGGTGAAGACATAATTCACCGTCGCATGCGGCCTGCCCCAACCCGCCCCACGTAAAGCGGCGCATTCGCGGTGTTGCCCCAAAAGCTGGGCGCGGGGGAGTAGGGGGATAAGGGTTTGGTGCCAGAGTCTCATTGTGATTCAAATAATTTTGAGTAATCTTCGTAAGCTATCTTCAAATCCTTTTTTGAGTAGGTAGTATAAATGTGAAGACCATCTTCAATTTCAGTGGTTAGCTTTGATCCGCTTTTTCCAAAGTATTCGTCTTTATATAGACGGACTTTGGAGTTTTTGGGTTTATATGCATTTTCTGAAGAGATGAGATTTCTTAATATGGAAGGATTTTGTTGGTGCTTTTCCTTAATAAAGGAGATAAATGCACTTCTGTTTACTTCAAAGATTTTTTCTTGATGATGTTCTTTGACAGTTTTTTCAAAACCTAACTCTGCTATTTCATTTTTAGGAAATACAATTTCGCCTCTTAATGAGAGAAAAAGCCTTTTTACAAGATTTTCATCAATTGCAAAAAGCTCAGTTTCTCCTATTTGGCTTTTGCCGAAAATTTCATGAAGTAAGGTTTCTTTTTCTTTATAGTTGTCGGTTTTAATGGCTAGAATGCGTTCTAATCCGGCAACGTTTGCGTAGCCGTTGTTTTCCAAATGGCGCATTCTAATTTCAAAATTATTTTCGTCAGTAATACCAATCTTATATACACCTTTGATGACGGTTTTCATCAGGTAGACAATACCTACTTTTTCCATTATTGTCCTTTATTTTTATTTCTGTGAGATGACATCTTTTCAGACGGCCTTTTTATCAAAGGCCGTCTGAAACTATTCGTCATCAAATATTATCAACACTTTGTCCAGTCAGCGCACGTTGGATGTTGCGGTTCATGCGTTTGGCGGCGAAGTTGTCAGTGTTGCGGCTGAGTTTGGCGACGGCGGCGCGGATGTCTTCGGCGTTGCCGTCTTTCAGACGACCTTGCAAATCGGCGATGTCTTGCTGGATTTGTGCAAGCTCTTCGGCATCAAGCAAATCGCTATCCAACTCAAGGGCGGCGTTGACGGCGTCGGTCAGGCTTTCGGCTTCTACCACGGCTTCGGCGCGGGCGCGTGCCGCCATGTCTTCGGCGGCGTTGCTCATGCTGTCTTTGAGCATTTGGGTGATAGTGTCGTCGTCCAAGCCGTAGGAAGGTTTGACTTCGATTTGCGCCTGTACGCCGGTGCTTTGTTCTTGGGCAGAAACGGACAGCAAGCCGTCTGCATCAACTTGGAAGGTAACGCGGATACGCGCCGCGCCTGCGGTCATGGGCGGAATGCCGCGCAGGGTAAATTTGGCAAGGCTGCGGCAGTCGGAAACGAGTTCGCGCTCGCCTTGTACGACGTGTATCGTCATAGCGGTTTGACCGTCTTTGAAAGTGGTGAAGTCCTGCGCGCGTGCGGTAGGAATGGTGGAGTTGCGCGGGATAATTTTCTCGGCAAGACCACCGTAGGTTTCTAGACCGAGCGATAAAGGCGTAACGTCAAGCAGCAGCCATTCGCCGTCGGTTTTGTTGCCGGCAAGGACGTTTGCCTGTATGGCGGCACCGAGTGCGACCACTTCGTCAGGGTTAAGGTTATTCAGCGGGGTTTGTCCGAAGAATGTGGCAACCGCTTGTTGAACGTGCAACATGCGGGTAGAGCCACCAACCATAATCACGCCCTTGACATCCGCCTTGGTTACGCCGGCATCTTTCAAAGCCTGTTTGACAGGCTCGATGGTTTTTTGTACCAGATTTTGGGTCAGATTGTGAAACTCTTGGCGGGTAATGACGGTATGAACTTTATGGCCGTCTGAAAGTGAGGTTTCGATGACGGCTTCGGTTTGAGTGGTCAGTTTTTCTTTGGCGGTACGAACAAGGGAAAGCAGAAGTTGGCTGTCTTGTTCGTTGAGTTTGGAAAGGTCGTTTTGTTCGAGCAGGTGGCAGAACAAGCGATGGTCGAAGTCATCGCCGCCCAATGCGCTGTTGCCGCCGGTGGCTTTCACTTCAAACAGGCCTTTGGTCAGTTGCAATACGGATACGTCGAACGTGCCGCCACCCAAGTCATAAACGACAAACGTGCCTTCTGAGGAGTTGTCCAGTCCGTAGGCAATCGCGGCGGCAGTCGGTTCGTTAAGGAGGCGCAAGACATTCAAGCCCGCCAAACGCGCGGCATCTTTGGTGGCTTGACGTTGGGCATCGTCAAAATAAGCGGGTACAGTAATGACGGCACCGACCAAATCGCCGCCCAATGTTTCTTCGGCGCGCAATTTGAGGGCTTTGAGGATTTCTGCCGATACTTCGATAGGCGTTTTCGCACCTTGACGGGTGTTTAACTCGACCACGCGCTCATTGGGTGTAAATCGATAGGGCAGGTATTGCGCCTCTTGTGCGAGGTCGGTAAGGGTGCGGCCGATCAGGCGTTTGGCCGAGCTGATAGTATTGAGCGGATCGGTTTTTTGGGCGGAAAGGGCGTTTTTGCCGACTTCAACTTCGCCATCCAAATAACGGACAACCGAAGGCAGGGTGGCGCGGCCGTCTGAATCTGGCAGGCAGACTGCGCTACCGCTGCGGACGGTGGCAACCAAGCTGTTGGTTGTGCCTAAATCAATGCCTACGGCGAGGCGGTGTTGATGGGGGGCGGCGGACATGCCGGGTTCTGAAATCTGCAAAAGAGC